>DATKCB010000470.1:0-5308 GCA_035513495.1 Planctomycetaceae bacterium
TCGAATTCGGGACGGACGCGATGCTGGCGTTCTTCCCACAATCGCAAGCAGACGCCCGGTTGCGTGCGTCCGGCGCGGCCGGTTCGTTGATCCGCATTGGCGCGGGAAATCGGGACGAGTTCCAGCCGGTCGAGTCCGGCAGTTGGATCGAACTGCATCACACGCGCAAGTCCCGAATCGATGACTGCGGTGATGCCTTCGATCGTGACCGAGGTTTCGGCAACATTCGTCGCGAGGACAACTTTGCGGAGCGGTCCCGGCAGCAGAACTTCATCCTGTTTCTCGGCGGCGAGATCACCGTACAAAACCATCAACGCGAGGTGATGCCGTTCGGCAAGCGGAGCGAGCGTTCGCTCGGTTCGAAAGATTTCTCCGACACCGGGCAGAAAGACGAGGACATCTCCCGTGGTCTGATCCAGGATGCGAGGGAGATGCGATTCGATCTGAATTTCGAGTTTTCGATCGTCCCGCTTGCGAAGGTACTGAACCTCAACGGGATGCAATCGTCCTTCGCTGCGGACAATCGGGCAGTCATCCAGGTACGCCGAGATCGGTTCCGCCGCCAGAGTGGCGGACATCACCACGAGTTTAAGATCGGAACGGACGTCGCGTTGTATCCGGCGAACCATTGCCAGGCAGACGTCGCTTTCCAACCCTCGTTCGTGGAACTCGTCGAAGATCACGATCCCGACGTCTTCGAGGAATGGATCGTCCTGCAATCGCCGGAGCAGAATTCCATCGGTGACCGTCAGCAGTTTCGTTTCCCGGCCCGCGCGGGAATCGAATCGCACGCGATAGCCGACGAGTCCTCCCACCTGCTCATTTCGTTCGAACGCCATCCGCCGGGCGGAACTGCGAGCCGCCAGACGACGCGGTTCGAGCATGACGATCTGCTTTCCGTCCGCGAGACCGGCCTCCCACAACGCGGGAGCCACGCGTGTCGTCTTTCCCGCACCGGTCGGCGCGTGCAGTACGACGGCGGAGTGGGTTCGCAAAGTCTCCACCAGTTCGGGAAGATTTGCATCGATCGGTAAGGGTGTGAGCGGCATGGATCGTCAGACGAGAAGTTTCGCCAATCAAAGAGCATCGAGAGCCGATTCGAGTTCTGACCGCAGTGACCGGGCATCCTCCAGTCCGACCGACAATCGAACGAGTCCGTCGCCGATTCCGTATGTCTCTCGTTCCTCGGGCGTCATGAATTTGTGGGAAGTGGTCGCGGGATGAGAAAGCGTCGTCCGGGCGTCCGCGAGAGTGGGTGAAAAGGGAATCGTATGACCGAGCAACTTCAGCAATTGGTTGGCCGCCGCCTTTCCGTCCGCGAGATCGAAACTCAGCATTCCTCCGTATCCGTGAGGGAGCAAGCGTTTCGCAGTTTCGTGCGAGGGATGTTGAGCCAATCCCGGATAATAGACCTGCTCGACTTTAGGATGGGCGTACAAACACTCCGCGAGCGACTGAGCGGTGTTCGAGACGCGTTCCATGCGAATCGGCAAGGTCCGCAGCCCGCGCGACGCGAGCCAGCTTTCGAGCGGATTTCCATTGAAGCCGAACAGCGCGATGAACTGCCGTGTCCGGCGAATCAGAAATTTGTTCCCGGAAATGACACCCATCATGACGTCACCGTGGCCGTTCAAATATTTCGAAGCTGAATGGACGACGGCCGAGGCTCCCAGTTGCATCGGCTTTTGCAGGATCGGTGTCGCGAACGTATTGTCGACCACCAGGGGAATCTCCCCCAATCGTTCGGCAATCGCCGGGATGTCGGCGACTTCCATCAGCGGATTCGAAATGCCTTCGATCAAACAGAGACGCGTGGATTCTCGCAGAACTCCCGGAATCGCAGCGGGGTCGGACGCATCAAAATAGGTCACTTCAATCCCGAAGGAGCGCTGAAGTTGATTCAGAAGTTGCACGGTTCGTCCGTAAAGCACCCGCGCCGCGAGAATGTGGTCGCCGGTCTTACAGTGCGAAAGCAGCAAGGCGGAGATGACTCCCATACCCGAGGCACCGACCGCCCCGGCTTCCGCTCGTTCGAGCCGGGCGACGTCTTCCGCGAACGCCGACTGATTGGGATTGCCGTCGCGCGTGTAGATGTAGCCGTGTTCCTGTCCGGAGGTGACGGAGTCGAGTTGGTCCAGGCCGTCGAGATCGAACGCCGTCGTCTGATAGATGGGCGGATTGCTCGGCTGCGTGGTGAACGGTTCGAACCAGCCGCCACGAGCCGCAGTGGAGGAATCGTCGAGAGGTTGTTCTGAATGAGCTGACACGTGAGTCTGTCCCTGTTCGAAGTCAAGCCGGGGAAATGAGCATAGTAACGCAAACTCTCGCGGGAGTCTCTGTTGACGAAATTCGGCAAGTGAACGACACTTCGCCGAAAGAAATACGGAAGAACGGCTGGAACGATTTCAGATGAACGGAAAGCGGTGGCGATATCGACTTGAATACTTCGTTTTTCGAATCATTGTGGCAATGATTCAGGCGATGACGGTGCGTCAATCGGTTCGATTCGCCAAAGGGCTGGCGAGAATCGTGACTTGCGTTCTGCCCCGGAAACTCACGCGCTACGGCGTTGCCGCCGAAAATATTCGCACGGCCTTCGGAACCGACCTCCCCGATCGTGAGGTCGATCGGATCATCCGCGGCATGTGGGAACATCTGTTTCGAATGATTGTCGAAATCGCACAGGCTCCTCGAAAAATGTGCCGGGAGAATGTTTACGAATTCGTGGATGTTCCACAGGCGGTCTGGTGCGTTCGCACAATGTCATCCGGCCGACCCGTCATTCTGCTGAGCGGACACTATGGCAACTGGGAAGTGGGGAATTGCACTTTCGGACTGTTCGGCTTTTCGATGGCAGCGGTGGCTCGCGATCTGGACAATCCGTATCTGCACGCTTGGTTCGCCCGTTTTCGAGAGCAGACCAGTCATCAACTGATCTCCAAATCGGGCGGATCGACAGAAATGATAGAATATATGAAACGTCGCGGAACGATCGGTTTGCTGGGAGACCAGGACGCAGGTCGCAAGGGGCTGTTCGTCGATTTCTTCGGAAAACCCGCTTCGACCTTCAAATCCATTGCGCTCATGGCGATGGAATATGAGGCTCTGATTCTCGTGGGATATACGCGTCGACTGGCGGACGACTTCGATCGATACTCCTGGACTCGGTTCGAAATGGGTATCGTGGATGTGATCGACCCCCGGGACTTCGAGGCCGCGGATGCCATCGAAGGAATCACTCAGGCCTACACACAGGCTCTCGAACGGGCGATCCGACTGGCCCCCGAACAGTATTTCTGGCTGCATCGTCGCTGGAAAAGCATTCCTGATCCGAAGCGGAAGGTTCGTGCGGAACGTCATTCCAAGGCCGCTTGATCGATTTATTCTGAATCGCTCGATATTGTTTCGATACCAATAACAGGCCACATAGGCCGATGACCCGCTGTGCGAATCCGCTCTCTTTGATGAAGGATCGAAGATGTCCCGCAAAGTTCGTGCTGCTTCGGTTTCTGAAATTCCACCGGGTTGTAGTAAAGAATTGATCTTGGAGGGGCGGGTCCTCGCCTTGTTCAACGTCGCAGGCGAGTTCTTCGCAATCGATGGAATCTGCGCTCATGCAGGCGGCCCCGTGGGTAAAGGGGAGTTGCGGGGAAACATCGTCACTTGCCCGTGGCACGGGTGGCAATACGATGTTCGGAGCGGTGAAAACTGCCTGAACGCAGCAATCTGTCAGAAGAAATTCCCGGTTTCGGTTGAATGTCAGGAAATTTTTATCGAATTTTCCGATCCCTAGGAAAATCCCTACAATCCGCGCAATTGTCAATTTTCCAAGGAGTTACAACAGTTGCACGATTCACGCGGCTCATTCGCAATAACACGAGCATTCAGATTGAATCACATCACGAAGATTCGCTTGATGTTCGCTGACGAGAGTAGCCGATACATCAAATCGGTGACCTACACGGAAACTCACTCATCCCCGCAGAGGTGCTTTCCATCCTCATGAGGTTTTTCCAGAGTATCAACGGAGCCTGTATTATGCTGGAACGCAACTATTTGACCCTGTCGGTGATTGTCTCGATCAGTTTCTTGGCAAGCGATGCCGTTTTTGCCCAGAACGAACTTCTCCCGCCCCCCGAGGTTGCCCCGGAAGAAACGCTCGTCATTGAGGATCAAGCCGAATCCGAAGACGGCACCGTTTATTACGAGTACGGAACTTACAGAGATCCCGGTCAGAAAATCGACTGGGTACCCGATTGGATTGTACCCGACTTCTTCAAAGAGGAAGACAAAATCCCCGGAGTCAAACGCTGGAGCCGCGACGACTACGAAATCCGGTCAAGCCTGCCGATCGGCTCGCGCCAGAAACTCTGGAAGGGAAAAGTCTGGCCACCGCGGCCGCGGCCGACAGGGCCCAAACCGCATCTGGTTCACCGATTCCATGCAACCCACTATTGGCCGACTCCATTTATCGAACAAGATCGCATGCTGGTCGATAGTGTCATCGAGCAGCACATTTCCAACGGTTGGCGGGAAGCCAGTACGCTCTACGATTATCACTTCGATCCCGAGACCAACGAACTGACTCATGCAGGGCAGATGCAAATTCAGTGGTTGCTCGAAATGACTCCCGCAAATCGTCGTACCTTTTTCGTTCAAACTTCCGCCGAGGTGGGAGCCAACGAATTGCGTGTGACTCAGGTTCAGCAAATTGCATCGCGACTCTCAGGAAACGGCCAGATTCCGGCTGTCGAGTTGCGAAACTCAACATTCCACGGTCGTCCTGCGGCGGAAGTTGATTACATCAACAAGGCGTATCTGGATTCACAACCGATTCCCAGAGTACCGAATACAGTCGGTGGCGGTACCACCTACGGTGGCTCAAACTGACGAGAAACTTGAAACGGGCTGCCGGCATTTTGACTCTGCATCCCGCCTGGATATCAGGGGGCAACTTTAGAGTTGCCCCCTGCTCGTTTGGTTTCTCCGTTAATCTCTCGCGCGCGAAATGTCGATACAGATAATCCGCGGTGTTCGTTTCTGAATTCGGACATCGGTCGGCCAACACACGGAGGTGAGGCATGTACAAATTAGTCATTCAAACGTTGGCGCTATTCGTATCGGGTTCGCTGTTCACGGGTTGCAGCGTCAGCGAAAAAATTACCGCGAAATTCAGAGGACCATCGAAGGACTCCTCGGTCGTCGCTCTCAACGAAGAATCGACCGCAGCGCTGAAAAATTCCAAAGATTTGAAAAACCCGACGCGCGTCCATCTCACCTACGGGCAATGGAAGGAAGAAACCGGGGA
>DATKCB010000471.1:0-6253 GCA_035513495.1 Planctomycetaceae bacterium
TCGTAAACGTATACGAACTGCTCGAGCCATTCGTCTCGTTGCCGTTCGACTTGAGTCCAATCTCCCTTGAGGGAGTGGATCACACCGGTTGCAACAAGCAGTGAATTGTAAACCTGTTCGGCGCTCATCGACTTCAGATAAACACGGCTGAACAGCGGCGATTCACCCACTTCCGGGTCGTCGATCTGATTATCTGTTCCCATTCGACTCGTGCGCGCGTAAGCGTCGGACAAACAGATCCATTTCATGAGACGCTTCTGGTCGTATTTTGCGAGTACAAATTCGCGAGCCAGGCGATCCAGAAGTTCCGGATGCGAAGGGGCGTTATGCGATCCCATATCGTCGACGGGGTTCGTAAAACCGTAGCCGAAGAAATGTGCCCACAGACGATTGACGAACGCCTCGGCGATTTGAGGCTTATCACCTGCTGACAGCAAGCGGCCGAGTTCCTGACGGCGATTCGTTTCCGGACCGTCATCGATTTCAATTCCTCCGTAGATCGGATAAGCGGGCCGAACCAGGCCCTGTCGATTCTCGTAGAACGCCGGACCGGAAGCATCGTCGAGTCTGACGAGCGAGACCAGTGTGGTCACCACTCCGGTTTTGGGGTCGGTGATCGGTTCCGCTTTTCGGGCGGTCTGCTTGAAGAAACTGTTGAGTTCCCAGAACTGATTCTGTTTTTCTCCATTCGTGGGATGATCGTGGCACTGCGTGCATTGAACGTCAGTTCCAAGAAACAATTTTGCGGTAATCGCGGTTGCGGGAACTGCCTGATTGTTCACATGCGCCAGCAGAAATCCGCTCGCACCATTTTCCTCCAGAGTTCCTTCGGCGGAGACGATTTCGGCAACCACTTCGTTCCACGGACGATTCTCCCGAAAACTGTCGCGGAGGAACTTCTGCAGTTGTTCGCGATACTCCATCCGTTCGGGAGCGCGGCCCACCATCAGATTGGCCCAGATCGACGACCAGTTCTGCACATATTCTGATCGATCGAGCAGATCGTCCACGAGTTGCTCCCGCTTGCGGGGATTCGTATCGCTCACAAAACGATCGGCTTCATAAGCGGGAGGAATGTGACCTACCAGATCGAGGTAAACTCGACGCAACCACTCCAGGTCGTCGGCCTGTGGAGAGGGAACGATCTGATGCTCGGCCCATCTCGCGCTCAACTCGTGAGCGACGAAAGCCCGAATCGTTTCGTCGGAAGAACCTTCCGTCAGTGAAGTCGTTTTTTCTTCGACGGGATTCAAACGGTTCAAAGATTCTGTCGAGGGCTTCGATCCGTTTTTCACGATCGGCTCGTGAATCTCCACCGGTCGGCGAGGGCGGGACGTCTCCGAACCTCGTTTGGACACTCCTGCGTTCGCTCCGGAAGGAGTGTTCTGACTGGCCAATCCGTTACCGGAAGAGAGACCGAGATCAGGCTGTCCCGTTCCCGGTTTGACGAACAATGCCACGACAAGGCCCAACGCGACCAGGACCACAGCACTCAAACTCCAGCGGGCCACTCGTCGCGGAAAAGGATTCGTCGCGACGGCTTTCTTTGCCCGGGATGTCGAAGCTTCTTCGAGGCGAAATACCGGAAGTTCCGTCGAATCCAGGCCGATCGCCGTGTCCCAATACAGAATTCCGTGAAGTATGATGTACTCCCGGTAACGCTTGCGAGCGACCGAACTTTCGCCGAGCCATTTCTCCAAACGAAGCGACTCGTCCGGCGAGAGCCGGTCTTCGCACACCGCTTCCAGCAGCGTATCGAGTTCGAGTTGCTTCGAGTTCGAGAGAATCATGATTCAATTTCCGCCGTTGTCAGATACCGTTGAATACATTCCAGTAAATTTCGCCGAATTCGGCCGAGCGACTGATACACCGAGTTCATCGGCCGCCCCAGTTCGTCCGCGACATATCTTCCGTTTTTCCCGGGCGCGTAACGCTGTTGGATCAACTCCCGATCTTTCGGTTTCAACTTCTGCATGCAGTGAGCCAGTCCTTCCCGCCGGAATTCCCACTCGACAGAATCCTCGAGCGACTCTGCCGCGATTTGCTCCATCAGTTCGTCACTGAAATAATGTTTGTCCCGCCGCCGTCGATCGAGATATTTGAGGACTTCGTAACGTGCGATCTGACAGGCCCAGGCTTTAAAGTTCGTACCCGGTTCGAATTGATCGAATTTATTCCAGATCACGAGATTGGTTTCCTGCAGAATTTCTTCCGACTCCAGCGGATTGGAAATCTGCGACAATATGTACAAAAACACCTGACGCTGATGCCGCGTGAATTCTTTGATGAATTCCGCATCCGGCAACCTCGTGGAAGAAGCTTCGTTTGAGATTTCGGCAGGAGTGTCTGACACGAAACTGACTCTGATATTTTGCTTAAATTCCGTCTACTTCGAGCATCCCGGTGAAAAAACGGGAGGCGAACGATCGCCTCCCGCGAGAGATTTTTCGTTCGGTTTTCGAAACTAACCGATCAACTCGCTAATCGGAGGTTGTCCGTTGGCAAGCCGCATCGGACGGCCTCGTTTTGAAGTGTGAACCGTGTCCAGCGGAATGCCGAGGGCATGTGCCGCCGACGCCCAGATATTTCCGGGAGTGTAGCTGGTGCCTTCGATTCCGATCCCATCCTTGTCGGTGGCTCCGAGAACCTGACCGCCTTTGAGACCGCCACCACCAATGACGGTCGACCAACTGGCTGCCCAGTGATCCCGGCCGACGTTGGCGTTGATCCGCGGAGTCCGGCCGAATTCACCCATCCAGACGATGACGGTGTGTTCGAGCATCCCCCGTTGCTTGAGATCAGCGACGAGTGCCGACATTCCCTGGTCGAGTTGGGGAAGCCGCTGATCGCGCAACGTGTTGAACACATCGTTGTGCAGGTCCCAGCCGCCCAGATCGACTTCGACGAACGGAACACCCTGTTCGACAAGCCGCCGCGCGAGGAGGCAGCCCTGTCCGAACCGGTTGGTCGGAGCGCCGTAGGCGGCTTGAGTTTCGGCGGATTCCTTGCGAACTTCGAAGGCTTCCATCTGCGGAGAGGTCATCAGGTTGACCGCTTTGGTATAGACGTCCTTGTGCGCTTTTGGAAACTCGCCGCGTTTCGAATTGATGAAGTTCGACTCGACTTCGGCCAGCATGTTGAGCCGCTGTCCGAGCCGGTCTTTGCTGTTATCCACGTTATCGATGCGACCGTCTGTTCCGACGCGGAACGGGGCGTTCGCCATTCCCAGAAATCCCGGTCCCATGCTGCCGCCGCCGACGGAGACAAAGCTGGGGATCTGGAGATCTTTGCGAGTCGCTGCCAGTTCGTAACTGACGACCGAACCGAAGGTCGGATGAACGACGGTCGGATTGGGCACGAAGCCTGTGTGCAGATAGTAACGTCCGCGATTGTGATCGGCTTCGCGCGTGCTCATCGACCGCACGATCGAGAGTTCATCCATGACCATGGCGGTTTTCGGCAGATGTTCCGAAATCTGCATATCGCCTTTCGTGGAAATGGGCGAGAACTCCCCGCCGTTCTTCGAACCGGGCTTCAGGTCCCACATATCGATGGTGGGAGGTCCGCCGCTCATCCACAACAGGATGCAGGCTTTCTGATTCTTGCGAACCGTATCGGCATTGGCCACGACGTGGTTCATGAACTGCATGGCCGGAAGGATCGTCGCTCCCGCAGCCATGTGACGCATGAAGTGGCGACGGCTCATGCCGTCCGGAATTTGCAGACTCATAATCGTTCTCCAGAAAAGTGGGGGTTAACTCGGATGTACCGGGAGGATGCCGGACGTTCGGCATTCGTCAGTGATTCACAATAAACTCGTTCGAATTCAGCAGAACCCACATCAGGTCCTGATAGGCTGCAATCTTTCCGTTGGGGCCGGCTTGACGGAACGAATTTTCCACCATGCTGATCTCGCGACCGCTCGGTTCGCGACTGAGCGTCGCAAGGTACAGCGTTTTGATTTTCATGGCATCATTTCCAGGACCGGTGACCACCGAATGCAGAAAGCTTCCCCGCTCGCAGTTGCAGGCATTGGTGACCAGCTCTCCGTTCATCATCATCAAGGCTTGAGGAATACTTCCGTTGTAGGTTGTCGTTTCATCGTCCTGAGTCGTTCCGAACGCGGCCACGAAGCGTTGCATCCATTCCTGACGTTGCGCTTCCGCCATCTCGAAATTGGCTCGTCCCGCCTTGTGGGCATTCGTGGCGATGATCAGCGAATCGTACAACTGCTCGGCTTCCAGCGATTTGACGTAGAGGTGACTGAAGAGCGGAATTTCACCCGCTCCCGGATTATCGATCTCGTTACCGCTCCCGAACTGGCTCGTCAGCGTGTAGGCTTCCGAGTTGGCAATCCAGGAAACGAGCTGCTTCATGTCGTAGCCGCTTTTGACAAACTCGTCCGTCAGTCGCTCGAGAAGCTCGGGGTGCGATGCGGGATTGTGGGGGCCCATGTCGTCAACCGGCTTGGTGAATCCATATCCGAAAAAGTGTCCCCACATGCGATTGACGGCAGCTCGTGCGACGGATTTGTCCTCGTCGGCACGCAACAGTTTCCCCAATTCTTCTCGGCGGTTGAGCTCTCCGTCGTCATCGATCTCGACACCGTTGTAGATCGGAAACGCGGGTTTCACGAGTCCATCTCGGCGTTCGTAAAACACGACTTCCTGTCCGACGGGGATATTACGCCAGACGACTTCGGAGTAATCCTCGACCATCCGGCCGCTGTCGGGGTCGTACTTTTCGTAGTCCATCCTCCGGACTTGCCGGAAGAACGTATTGAGTTCCCAGAATTGATTCTGCTTCCACTTGTTGAATGGATGGTCGTGACACTGGGTACACTGCACCTGAGAACCCAGAAACAGCCGGCTGAAGTTACCGGTCAACTGGACCGCTTCGTCATATTGCTCGGGCAACTGAGCCAGGATGAAGTTGACGGCTCCGTTCTGCTCGAAGTGTCCTTCGGCAGTCAGAACGTCGTAGACAACTTCATTCCAGGGACGGTTCTGGGCGAAGACCTCCCGGTAAAACTTGTTCATCCCCAACCGGCTGATCAGGGGATCGTCGACTCGGCCGATCGAGACATTCGTCCAGATGGTCGTCCAGTTGCGGATGTAATCGGGATGATCGATGAGTTTGGCGATCAACTTCGAACGCTTGGCGGGGTCGGAATCCTTCAGGAATTCCTGCAGTTCATCGACCGGAGGAATGTGTCCGACAATGTCGAGATAAACCCGGCGACACCATTCAGCATCGGTTGCCTGTGGTGAGGGCTTGACTTCGTTATCTTCCCAACCTTGCCGGATATACTTGTTGATGTCGTTGATCAAAACTTCGTTCGAACCAGTTGCCAGATTCTGCCCCCAGACAGAGGGAGACTGTAAGATCCCCAGCAGGGCGACCGCACAGCAAAACACAAATTTTCGAGATTCTGACCGCATGATGAATCCTGTAATCTGGAAGAGAACCAATCCGGTAAAGATCGAGAAACCCCTCATGAACGATTAAGCACCCTCTCATTTGGTGCCTGAATATTAACCAGTTCCGGTGACGCAATGCTTCGATTGATTTTGAGATAATTTCGAAGAATCATCAATTCTAGCGTAGGCCAAGGCGTAAATCACGAGATTTCACGAGGTTGACACCACAAAAACTTGTGCCAAAGCCGAAATCACCGCGGGATCTGGGACCTCCTCACGTTACTTGAATACCGCACCCACCCTGTGGTCGTCGGACCGGACCGAATATCTCATAAACATTTGGTATTGAACGCCTTAAGTCATTTTCTGGGAGAAGCCACCTAATTCTTGAAGCCCCCTCCGCTTGTTTCACCCCTCGGGTCGTTTTTTTGACGTAAGTCCAATAAGTTTCGAACTTGACGTTTTTGGAGGATGTCAAGTTGTCAACTTGTCAAGTTGGCACATCTTGTGGTTTGAGAATTCCCGAACCACAACATCTTGTGGGTCGTGAAGTTTTCTGATTTTTTTTCCGGATTGGGTGCTTGTTTCATGGTTCGATGTTGCGCGGCGGAGCGTTGTTTTTGACGCAAAGGGACGAAGACGCAAAGACGCGCAAAGGGAAATAACCATTCGAGCGTTCGATTTCAGATATCCTTTGTCATTGGGATTTTGACATTTGACATTGTCCCCCCTCCGCTTGTTTCACAAGTCCTGTCGATTTTTTGACGTTTATTGACGTAAGTCCAATAACTTTCAAAGGTGGGTTTTTTGTAAGATCAAAACTTCACAAGTTC
>DATKCB010000472.1:0-4904 GCA_035513495.1 Planctomycetaceae bacterium
ATACGCACTGCGGACCGGCGTGGGCCTGGGCGTCAAATACTCCGTTCCGCCGCTACAAATCCCACTGTCACGAAGGAGGGATTTCGACGCCGCTGATCGTTCGCTGGCCGGGTGTCGTCCCCGAAGGCTCGATGACCGGCGAAGTGGGCCACATCATCGATCTGCTGCCGACCTGCGCCGACATCGCGGGGGCCGAATATCCCGAGACGTTTGCCGGAAAGAGGATCCTGCCGGTGGAGGGGCTCCCGTTGACCGAAGTCTTCAAAGGAGGAACGCGAAAGGGACACGAGTGGCTGTTCTGGGAATGGGCGGGAACGCGGGGTGTCCGGCATGACAACTGGAAACTCTCGTGGGACAAGGGGGCCAAGGCGTGGGAACTGTACGATCTGGTCGCCGACCGGACCGAGACGGAAAACCTGGCCAACGGCCAACCCGATCGGGTCGAAGCGATGTCGGAGCAATGGTTTGCGTGGGCCGAGCAGACGGGGTTGAAGGTCAAGAAGTAAGTCGGATCCTGAGTCGCTCAATCGATCCGGGCTTGCACCCTCATCGGCGGAGGTGCAGTTGGATTACCCACCGTCGCTTTACGCGATACTTTCGGATTGGTATCGTTGCGCGCTTTGACTCTGCTGGTTGACACCGGAATGAACCTTCATCCCTTCGGTCAGGGAACGGATCGTTTTTGAGTGTCACCAAATAGCCGACTCAACCTCGATGAACCGCAAAAAACTCCATCTGGACATGCAGCCGCAACCGGACAATACGACCTGCGGGCCGACTTGTCTGCAGGCGGTTTATCGTTATTTCGAGGACGAACTTCCGTTGGAACAGGTCATCGCCGAGATACCTTCCCTGGCTGAAGGGGGCACGCTGGCGGTGCTGCTCGGTTGTCATGCCTTGCGACGTGGATATCGGACCAACATTTTTACGTGCAATCTGAACGTCCTCGATCCCTCCTGGTTCCAGGCGTCCCCGGACGCCAAGCGGCACACCTCGATCGCCGCCACAAACCGCCGGTTAATCGAAAAACTCAAAGCTCAGATGGCTGTTAAGCATTCCGCGAAACTGCAGGTCGCTTCGCGGGCCTACATCGAGTATCTGCAGCTCGGTGGGCGACTGCAAATGCAGGACCTCAACGCGGCTCTGCTAAGGCGTTTTCTCAAACGTTCGATCCCGGTGCTGACCGGACTGAGTGCGACTTATCTGTACCAGGACAAACGCGAGCTTGCGGACGGCACCGATGATGACATCGCGGGATATCCTTCCGGCCATTTTGTCGTGTTGTCGGGATACGACAAAGAGCAGAAGGAGGTTGGCGTGGCCGACCCCTATCTTCCCAACCCTCTCGGCAAGGCCCGAGAGAACGTCCATCACTACGAAGTCGGACTCGATCGGCTGATTTGCGCGATCCTGCTCGGAGTGCTGACTTACGACGCCAACCTGCTCGTGATCGAACCGCGCCGACGGTTTCATCAGAAAAAAACAGTTCTCAAACAGGTCGAGTGACAGGATACACCTCCGATGTCGATTTTGATCGTCACCAATGTTGCCAAGGACTGGTCCGTCTCGATGACGAACGCCGAAGTCATCGACGCCAACGCCTATCTGACCGATCCCAAATACAGCGAAATGCGGGGAGTCAAAGTTTTCAACCTGTGCCGTTCGTACCGCTATCAGAGCACCGGGTATTACGTCTCGTTGCTCGCCGAAGCGCGAGGCCACAAGCCGCTCCCGAGCGTCACGACCGTGCAGGATCTCAAAACGAAGGCAATCGTCCGGATGGCTTCGGGAGACCTCGACGATTTGATTCAAAAGAGCCTTGCGCCGATCAAGTCCGACACGTTCACGATGAGTATCTATTTCGGTCGCAACATGGCGAAAAGATACGAACGGCTGGCGCTCAAACTGTTCAATCAGTTCCCCACCCCCCTGCTCCGCGCTCATTTCGCGCGGACGACAAACGGCTGGCAGCTCCGGAAGATCAACGCGATTTCGGGCAACGACGTGCCGGAATCGCACTGGCCGTTCGTGATCGAGACCGCCGCCAAACGCTTTCGACGTGCGAGTTCGGCGACAAAACAGGCTCGGATGCGGTTCGACATGGCGATTCTGCACAAGCCGAACGATCCTCAGCCTCCCTCCAACGAAAAGGCGTTGCAGAAATTCGTGAAAGCCGCCGCATCGCTCGGAATCGCCGCCGAGTTGGTCACCAACGACGATTACGGACGGATCGCCGAATTCGATGCTCTCTTCATTCGGGACACCACCTACGTCAGTCAGTACACCTATCGTTTCTCGAGGCGAGCTGCTTCGGAAGGTCTGGTCGTGATCGACGATCCGCAGTCGATCGTCCGCTGCGCGAATAAGGTGTTTCTGGCCGAGCTTCTCACACGTCATAAAGTTCCGATTCCGCGAACGATCGTGGTCCATCGCGACCATGTCAACGGAGTGGGTGAGAAACTCGGATTTCCGTGTGTCCTCAAAAAACCGGACAGCGCCTTTTCGCAAGGCGTCGTCAAGGTGAACAACAATGAAGAACTCGAGTCGCGGATGGCGGAATTCTTCTCGACATCGGACCTGATCGTGGCACAGGAATACACGCCCACGACGTTCGACTGGCGGATCGGAATCCTGGACCGCCAGCCTCTGTACGCCTGCCGGTACTTCATGGCCCGCGGACACTGGCAGATCGTCACGCAGAACAGCGTCGGGCAAACACTGTATGGCAAATCGGAAACGATCCCGATTGAAGACGCGCCCGAAAAGGCGGTCCAGGCCGCGCTCAAGTCGGCCAACCTGATCGGCGACGGTCTGTACGGTGTCGATGTGAAAGAGTCGAACGGAAAGTTCTACGTGATCGAAGTCAACGATAATCCGAACATCGATTCCGGTTACGAGGACGCCATCCTCAAGGACGAACTCTACCTGCGGATTATGCGCGTCTTTCTGGAACGCATCGAGAAACGCAAAGCCGCCACATAGTTGCGCTGGCCTGGCCGCCGGCCAGCGAACGATCCCGATTCGGCCCCGCAAGTCTTGCCGATCCTGCTTCGACTGAGGTACATTTCAAACTTTTCCCACTTTTCACATCATTTCCGCTCGCAAATCATCGCCGAGCAAACAAAACTTTTGAGCGTAACTGATTTTTGAGTGAGGAACACACCATGCGGCTGGGGATTCTGGGAGGATCGTTCGATCCCGTTCATCTGGGGCACCTCATCCTGGCGGAAACCTGCCGCGAGCGGTGCCGCCTGGATGAAGTCTGGTTCATCCCTGCAGGACGTCCACCTCACAAGACTGACCGCGAACTGGCTTCGGCGAAGTGCCGCTTTGAAATGCTCGACCTGGCACTCGCCGGGATCCCCGAGTTCCAGATCTGCCGACTCGAACTCGACAAACAGACAACCAGTTACACGGTCGAAACGCTCGAACAGCTCGCCACGGAAGACCCCGAGCGGGAACTGTTCCTGCTGCTGGGCGCCGATTCGCTGCGCGATTTTCCGAGTTGGAAAGAACCCTTGCGAATTCTCGAACTGGCAACAGTCGTCGCCGTCAATCGCGGTAAGGAGCCTCCTCCCGATCTGGAAGAAATCGAACAGAAACTGGGGACGTCGGCCATCGATCGCATCCTGACCGTCACGATGCCGGGAATCGATCTGTCGGCCACCGACATCCGGCATCGGGTTCGATCGGGACACAGCGTCCGTTTTCAGATTCCGAAAGCCGTGGAAGTTTACATTCGAGAGCACGAGGTCTATTGAACGAGGAGAAACAGCCCGATGAAGTCAACGACATCAGTGTTGAGGATCCCGCGACTGTTGGCTGCCGCAATCCTGCTCGCCTCTCTCGTGACGGCTACCGTCCGCGCCGCGAATACTCCGAACTTCGTGTTCTTTCTGGTCGACGATATGGGCTGGATCGATCCGGCCTGTTACGGAAACAGATTCCACGAAACGCCGAACATCGACCGGCTGGCGACGCAGGGGATGCGGTTCACGAATGCGTACGCTGCCTGTCCCGTCTGTTCGCCGACGCGGGCGAGCATTCTCACCGGCAAGTATCCCGCGACGCTCAACCTGACCGACTTCATTCCGGGTCACTCGCGTCCGTGGGAAAAGCTGGTTGTTCCCGAGATGAACATGAACCTGCCGCTCGAGGAGATCACGTTTGCCGAACTGCTGCATCCCGCCGGATACGTCTCGGCGTCATACGGCAAGTGGCATCTGGGAGGCCCCGCGTTTTTCCCCGGACAGCAGGGATTCGACGAATTCATCGTCACATCGGGACGCCACTTCGCGCCTCGCTTCAATACCACACCCGAAACGCCTGTCGAAGACGGAACGTATCTGGGTGACTTCCTGACGACGCAGGCCGAACAGTTTCTCGAACGGCACAAGGCTGAGCCGTTCGTGCTGTATCTGCCGCACTACGCGGTTCATATTCCTCTCGAAGCGGACGAAGCGCTCGTCGAGAAATACCGGGAGAAAGCGTCTCGAGAGGAGTTTCGACCGAAGATCCATATCACAATTCAAGCAACAGGTGAATCGGTCTTCGAGGACGAGGAAACTCGGGTCGTGTTGTCTTTTTTAGCATCTCTGGGCGTAGGGGACCCCAAGTTGGAAATTAAAGAAATCAAGTGGGCCAAATCATCAAAGGCATGGCTGGAATCCACGCTTTCGTTTTCGACAGAAACTTCTCTATCGAAACTGCTCGAATATGCAGAACAGGTGAAGACCGATCTGAACAAAAAAATTCTTCCGGGTACGCGGCTCGAATGCCGGGTCTCGCCCGTCAACAATCCGACCTACGCCGCCATGGTCGAACACATTGACCGTTCGCTGGGCCGGATCGTGGCCAAACTCGACGAACTCAAACTGGCCGACAACACCGTCCTGATTTTCTTC
>DATKCB010000473.1:0-5861 GCA_035513495.1 Planctomycetaceae bacterium
AAAACCCGCGAGGACTTTGATCGCCTCCATCGCAGCGAGACATCCGACGGTTCCGGAGACCGCACCGAACACGGGAAACTCCCGCTTCCAGACGGGTGGCGGTTCGGGGCAGAGACACGCGACGCAGGGCGTTTGCCCGGGGATCACCGTCGTGAGGCTCGCCTCGAGATCGTACATCGCGCACTCGACGAGCGGTTTGTGCTGCCGCACGGCTTCGCGGTTCATCGTCAACCGTTCCTCGAACATCGGAGCGCAATCCACGATCAGATCGACCTGCTCGACCAGTTTAGCGGCATTGCCCTCATTCATATTTTCGTTGACTGCGATGACTTCCAGTCGTGGATTGAGCTCCTTGAGCCGTCGCGCCGCCGATTCGACACGCGGGGTACCCAGTCCGGCATGGGTCATCAGCAGTTGCCGGTTGAGATCGCTCGGTTTGATGTTGCCTGCATGTGCCAGGACCAGTTTACCGATCCCGGCGGCCGCCAGTTCGTAGGCGACGACACTGCCGAGTCCGCCGACGCGAGAGACGAGTACCGACGCTCCCTTGAGCTTTTCCTGTCCCGCTTCTCCGAAATCATCGACCCAGATCTGCCATTCGTAGATTGCCCGTTCTTCGTCGGTGAGAGAGAGAGGTTCTGAAGGATTCATGATGATCTCTTATCCTCCCGAGATCGGGGTCAGGATCGAAATCGTTTCTCCGTCGGTCAGTTCGCCGGGATCGTTACGCACGACTTGCTCGTCACCGCGAAAGATCAACAGAGTCGGTTGAATTTCTCCGTCTGCGTTCAAGACAATCGGACCCAGCGTTTCGGCATGTCGCTGAGCCACATGTCGAATGCAGTCGCTGACCCGACTCGATTCGGGGAGTTCGATGATCTCCTCGTCGATCCCGCAAGCTCGCCGGGCCTGTGCCTCGTATCGCATTCTGATTTGCATGGCGGCTAGTCCTTGGAATTTTCCAGAGTTTCGACCTGACCGTCCTTGAGAACGAACAGACAGTCGGCCAGTCGTTTCGCTTCGTCGAGATTGTGCGTCACGTGAAGCATCGTCGCGGTTTCCTTCTGCCGGATGTGATCGAGCAGATCGCACATCTGAATCCGCGTTTCGGAATCGAGCGCGCTCAATGGTTCGTCGAGACAGACCACTTTCGGACGAAACGACAAGGCCCGCCCCAGCGCGACGCGCTGCCCTTCCCCGCCGCTCAGACCGACCGGAGTCCGATCGAGCAGGTGCGCGATCCCGAGGAGTTCCGAGAGTTCTTTGACTCGATCGTCCATTTCACGCTTCGACTTGTGTCGGATCTGCATCGCAAAAGCGAGATGATCCCGCACGGTCATTCCCGCGAACAGCGCACCGTCCTGAGGCACGTATCCGATTCCCCGCAGCGCGGGATCGAGTTTCGTGACGTCCCGGTGTTCCAGCCGGATCGTTCCGCCGTCGATCGTTCGCAGACCGAGAATCGATTCGAGAATCGTCGTCTTGCCCGAACCGGTTTTCCCCATCAGCACACCGTACGCACCGGTGGGGACGGTCAGGCAGACGTCGGTGAGGGCAAATTCACCGGCTCGAATCGACATGTTCTCGACGACAATCATCAGACCGCAAGATCTTTCGGTTCACAAAGTGGTGTCGCGGGTTCCCCAGCGGCGGGTGATCACCAACACGATGACCGCCGCCACAACCATGATCATTGAAACGGCAACCGCCGCTTCGATATTGCCGATATTCATTTCGAGAAAGACGGTGGTCGATAGCACTTCCGTCTTCATCCGGGTCGCGCCCGCGAAAATGAGCAGCGGACCGAACTCCCCCAGCGATCTGGCCCACGCCAGCGTCAACGCGGTCATCATTCCGCGCGAAGCAACCGGCAGTACCACCCACCCGAATGCCTGCGCGCGGGTGCATCCGAGCGTGATCGCGACCTTCTCGCAACGCGGATCGATATGATCGAACGTCGATTTCATCGTCCGGACTGCGAACGCACACGCCACCGAAAACTGCGCGAGGACGACCGCCGATATCTGATACACGACATCCCGCGCGATCCATCGAAACGGCGGATACTGAAACATAATCAGCAGGCTCAATCCGACGACGAGCGGGGGAAGGACGATCGGGATATCGAGAATCGCATCCAGCAAACGCTTCCCGCGAAACTCGTGGCGCGAGATGAGATATCCCAGCGGAACCGCCACCAGCAACGACAGAATCGCCGACAAAGTGCAGGAGATCAGACTCAGCCAGATCGAGTATTGAATTTTGCGGTCAGACAACGCTCTGGCTATCGGATTTTCGAGAAAGAAGGCCTGGAGAGGTTGTTCCGCAGCCGCGGCCGCGCGGACCGATTTTTCCGCCATGTACCATGTGTCGGCGGCGAGCATCGAGACGATCAGCAGCAGATACGTCCCGCCAATCACACCCAGACTGAGATAGAAAAAACGATTCGACAGCGCAACGACGACCGTTCTGCGTTTGCCCTCATCGATCTCTTTCAATCCCGCAGCAGGAGGATCCGTGGGTTGCACGTCGGTGCTCATGGAGTCCCGCCCCTGCCGGAATCCTGGTCTGCCGATTCCCCCAGCCGAAAATGAAACCCGGCCGATTCGAACGCCTCCGGAGAGTTGGCGATCCGTTTGAACAATCTCCGCAACAGGTATTTGTGATCGCTGGTTCTGGCGATGCTGAAGGGTTGAATGGCCATGTTCAGAGGAGACTCGATCCGAACAATATCGACATCGTCCCGATTCGGCAAGACGTCGGAAATATAAGCAATCGTCGCGTCTGCGTGCCCCTCGGTCACATCTGGAATCAGCATCGACGAAGACGATTTCTCGACGACCACTTCTCCGTCGCGAGTCTGCTTCTCTTTGAGCTTGTCGTAAAGCCCTTCACTTTGCAGCAGTCTCCGCGTGAGCGCCCCGATCGTACATTGCGTCGGTTCTCCGAGAGTCACTCGAACTCCCGGCTCGACCAGATCGGCGAGCGACTTCACGCGCGTGCTTCCTTTCGGAACTGCAATCACCAGTTCCACGTCCGAAACGTTCGCCGCTTCCTGAAACCACTGTTTGACGTTTTCCAGATAGTAGATGTCGCACGCCAGATAGACATCGGGAAAACCGAGTTCGGGGAGCTGGTCGTCGATCGTTTTCATCCGCGACGTAAGAATTCCGCAACCGTCGTAAATCGTGTTCACGAGGACCCCTTCATCCTGCTGAAATTCCTCGACGATTTTCTCGACGATCCGGCGATTGACCGCCCCGCAGAAAAAGTTGACTTGCAGTCGTTCTTTATCCTCTTCCCAGAGGTCCCCCTCGACAGGTCTCGTGCCGTATTTTTCGAACGTTTTCAAGCCTTTGTTGCGGGCGGTCAGGTAACGTGCGAAGCGATACGCAGCCGGTTTGTTTCGGGACGACCGCAACACGGCGATGCTCACCAGATTCGGGTCGCTGTCCAGCTCGGGAACGGGAACCGCGACGAGATCGTCCTTGTAATTCGGCATCGCGACCGTCGAGTCCCACACAATCGCCGCATCGACCGCACCGATTTGGACGTCGTTGGCGACATCGTTGACCGTCGGCTTGAACACGCCCGATTCGGTGACGTGCGTTTCGAGTTGCTCCCAGCGATCGGTCTCGCCGATCTTGAACTTCTGCAGTTGCATGCGGGTCGCTTTTCCGATGGCGGCCTGATCGGGATTGGCCATCGCGACCACGACATCTTCCTTCAGCAGATCGTCCAACGTCTCAATTTTCTTGGCTGAGTCTTTGCGGACGGCGATCACGGGCCGCTGCAGAGCGATCGGCATGGTATCGGCGGCCAGTCCCAGTTCGACCGCTTTATCCGTATAAAAGTCGTCGGCTGCGAGATAAAGATCGACCTCGGTGAATTTGTCCGTCTGCAACTGATTGAGGAGCGTGTTCGATCCGTTGTACTGAATCTCCAGAGTGACTCCGAACTTCGATTCGTACTCGTCCGCGATTTCTTCAATCGGAACCCGCAGTCCGGCAGCCGCGTAGAAGTTGATCGTCTCCTGCTCCGGATTGCGGGAGGGAGGTCCCTGCTTCAACAAAAGCACCAGCACGACGATCAGACTGACCGCACCCAGCAGTAGCGTCCACAGCGAATTCACGCGCCCGGCTCGTCGATTCCCGGGATTTTGGGGTTTTGAAAGTTTGTAAGCAGCCATAACTTGCGGCCGATGCAGGAGGGCGAGGGGAAAATATCGAATCGAGGAAGCTGAAGGAATGAATCGGGACGGGGAGCAGGTCACTGTAATCCGAGCGACGTACGATCTCAACCATTTCTTCAGGGACGGCTCGATTGAGAGACCGTCGGCTCGTCATGACTCGGCTGCTCGATCCGACCCGCGCGAATCGGAATCGTCCGATCGGCGTAAGTGACGGCTCGCTCGTCGTGCGTGACGAGCAGCACGGCACCTCCCCGTTCGGCAAATTCTTTGAGGTGTCCGAGCACGATCTCGGCGCTCTCGCGGTCGAGGTTTCCGGTCGGTTCGTCGGCCAAAAGCAGTTTCGGCTGATTGAGCAGCGCCCGGGCGAGTGCTGTCCGCTGGCGTTCCCCACTACTCAGTTCCGAAGGAACGTGCTGCAGCCGATCCGACAACCCGAAATGCTCGATGAGCTGCAAAGCGCGCCGCTTGACGTCCTCCTTCGAATGGGAGACAGCCAGAGCCGGTGCGAGGACGTTATCGAGAATGCTGAGATACGGAACCAGATGGAACTGCTGAAACACAAATCCGACCGAGCGGCTGCGGAACTCCGCGCGCGCGTTGGGAGGCATTGCGTATGGATTTTCCCCGTTCAGCACAACCGAACCGGAATCCGGCGCGAGCAGTCCACCGATCGTCAGCAGCAGAGTGGACTTGCCGCATCCGCTGGGACCGCACACCGCGACGAATTCGCCTGCATCCAGTTCGAGCGAAACGTCGTCGAGCGCGCGGATCGCCTGTTGTTGGCCGCGGTACGTCTTGCAGACGTTCTCGAGTTGAAGCAGCATCGGAACGGTTACTCTCCTTGCAGAATCACGGCGGGATCCTGACGCGCCGCGTACAGTGCGGGGATCCAGCTCGCAAAGCCCGTCATGACGAATGCAAACAAAGGAGTCATGACCAATAGCGAAATCAGACCACCCTCCTCAAACAATTCTGAAGTTTCGGTCCCATGCGCACTCAAATCACCCAGCAGAATTCCGGAAGCCAGCCCCAAGACCACTCCCAGCATTCCGCCCAGCACTCCGATCACCGCCGCCTTGCTCAGAAACAGCAGCATCAGCTTTGACGTCGTCACGCCGATCGCGCGGAGGATCCCGATCTCTTCGATCCGCTGCCGAGTGTTCGTAAACGCCAGCAAGCCGATCAGGAGCAGCGCCGCGAAGATCACCAGCGGGACGAGGACCGCCGCGAAACCGGCGTGGCGATCTTCCAGTTGCCGGCGTGCCGCCTCCTCTTTCGCGAGCAACTCCGCACCCGCTTTCTGTTCGTCGGCCAGAGCCGCTTCGGCTGCCTGTTTCGCCTTCGCTCTCGATTCGGCACGAGTCAAAGCCTGCGAGTAACGTTCGATAACCTGAGTACCGGGCAGAATCTGTGCGATTTCCGCCCGTATCACCGAGATGCGATCTCCGGCGCAGTCGCACTCCAGTGCAAGAATCGCGTTGATCAGATTCTGCATTCCCAGCAGTTCCTGCGCCTCGCCCAGATTGATCCAGACCGTCACGTCGTCGACCGATCCTCGTTCGGGGTGCAGCTTCGAAATCGTGAATTCGCGTTCGTTAAGCGTGACCTCGTCTCCGGCCTTCAAGCCGAGTTGTTTGTGGATTTCGTAGCCCACCACCATTTTACCGGG
>DATKCB010000474.1:0-6280 GCA_035513495.1 Planctomycetaceae bacterium
TCGAGCGTCCAATACTCCCGCCAACTTTCGAAATCGAGATCTTCGAGCGAAGAGAATCCGAGCGAATCGTTGATCGTCCGAAACTTCTGAAAGCCGCGATACCAGTTGTGGACACCGCTCCAGGCCAGACTTTCACTGAAGTCGGTGGCGTTGGTTTCCCCCGACATCGAGACGAACGGTGCGAGTCCGATTGACGGCAAATAGTAGAGCGAGTTCTCGGAAGCGATCTCGATCGGAAGAATTTCACGGGGGATCTTGCCCGTTTCAATCCGAAACGGAGAGTTGCCCGTCAGACAGGTGACGTGAGACAGACTTAGTTGGATATCCGAGTATTCATCCGGCATATCGGAAGAACCTCGATTCGCGAGCAGGGAATTTTCGAGCAGGAACATTGTTTCGCTCGCGCGGATTTGACCGGGGCGAATGTTTTCGAGCAGAATCCCGTCGGCTTCGCCTCTGATCAGTGAATTCGAGATCTCGACTTCGAACGGAATCACTCCCTCGGTGATCCCAACCGGCGGCATCTGCTTCATTTTCATCCGATCGAGGTCGGTCCCCTTGCCGGCGAGCAAAAAAGCCGCGGGCTGGTGCCGCGCCGAATTTCGGATCGTCAGCACGACGTTTTTCAGTTGCAGTTTTTCCGCTTCGGGTAACGAGAACAGCACCCATTCGTCTTTGGAGACGTCTCGCAACGAGTGCCGAATGACAAACTCGATTTCGACTCCTTCCAGTTCCAGCGATCCCGCTTGCAGCGTAATCATCCGCGCATCATTGGGATCGGGGTTCTCGCTGGACTCGAACGAAATCAGCGGGTGAAAACCGGCGGCGGCCCGAATGGTGAGATCGCCGTTGATCACGATCGGCTTCTCGGAACGTTCGCGACGACCGTTGTAGCGCAGTTCGATTTCACTCCCGTCCCGCGCTTCGGCGCACGCGGCTTCGAGCGTCTGATAGACGGACTGCTGACCGGAACTGGAACGCATGAGGACCGGAAAATCTTTGACTCCAACGACGACCGGGGGGTCTGCTTTCACAGGTGCTTTTTCTTCCGGCTTGTTTTCCGGAAAGACCGGGAGCGGGGTCACTGGGGCCATCGGGATCACGAACCCCTGTGGTGCCTCGGACGAAGTCAGCGGTGGGAACAGGTTGAGCGGATCGTACCTCTCTTCGAACGGACGCGAGGGATCGAGGATGTTTTCCGAAGGTGAGGGATCGGACGAAGCGGGAAGGGCCCCCTGAAAGTGCTCCGGCAATTCAACCGGAGGCTTGGGGAGCGGCTCGAAATCGCCCGATGGGTTGTCGGCAGCCGAGGTCTGATTGGCTTCTGTTGTGTCCGAGCCGATCGGCGATCCCTGCGAGGCCAACTCGGGACCCTTCGCTTTGAGAGGATCTTCAGACTCAGGCTGGCCGGCAAAATAGTCGAGCGAGAACACAATCGCCAGCAGCACCAGAGTTGCGGAGATCCAACTGGCATGACGAATTAACCACTCGCGGCCGAAGCGCCGCTGATTGCCCGACCAGACGAGTCCTTCGGGCGTGAGTCCCTGAAGTCCCTCGAATTCGGCGACCTCCAGCAGATCCCGAATGAGAGCCTCGGGGGTCTGGTGTCGCCTGGCCGGGTCGCTGGCCATCATTTTTTGCGTGATCGCCGCAAATCGAGCCGAGACCTTCCGATTCTTGATCGACGGGTCGGGAACAAATTCGTGCTGGTGCTCGAGCAGCTTTTGCGCCAATGTCCCGTCGGGATAGGGAGCCTCTCCCGTCAGCATGTGATACACGGTACAGCCCAGCGAGTAGATATCGCTGCGGATATCGACGTTTCGCGGATCTTGCGCCTGTTCGGGCGAAATGTAATCGAAGGTTCCCAGCGTCGTCCCGGCGACCGTCAGTTCGTCCATGGTCTCGGTCGACTCTTTCCGAGCCAGGCCCAAATCGACGAGTTTGGCCCGTCCGGAAGGGCCCACGATGATATTGGATGGTTTGATGTCGCGATGCACCACTCCGGCAGCCGATGTATGCTTGAGCGCATGGGCCAGTTGCAATACGTAGTTCAACACTTCCCGCGGAGGCAACGGCCCGCGGGCGTGAATCATTTCACGAATGTTGATTCCGGTGACGTATTCGAACGCGATGAAATGGAATCCCTTATCCTCACCGTAATAGAAGACGCGCGAGATACCATCGTAGTCGAGACGTGCGGCAGCACGGGCCTCGTTCATGAATCTCTGGACGGAGGTCCCGCCCATCGCCTGCGAGGGGGAGAGAATTTTGAGTGCGACGTATCGCTGCAGATGCAGGTCGGTCGCCAGAAACACCGAACCCATTCCCCCGGTACCGATTCGGTCGGTAATCTCGAAGTGGCCTAACCGGATTCCGGCCGGTGACGGCAGGGATTGCTCGGCATCCCATTGGGAAAAATCGGGGAACAGCACTCGTTGGAGGGAACTGTCGGGTGTCGAAATTAAAGTTTGCGCGTAATCCGACCCTGCTTCGTCGCGTCCCTCCGGATTGACCATCGTCTCCGAAGTTTTTTTCAGAGGGAGAGTCCCTGGGAACGGAAACTCTCCTTTATGTTTTGAAGGCGTCGAACTGGACATGGAAGCGTCACACTCTGGACCCATCGAGTCGTGAAAAAACGCTGTTCCGAGCTAACAGGATCAAGTTTGTCAGATGAAGAAGTCTCGAAAGGTCAGATTCTGGAGGACAAATTTCCAAGCAAAACCCTCTCCGTTCATTCGAAGATGATGTCACCCAACCGCCAAAAACCAAGACTGAGAAGACGTCTCCTGATGTAAGTATGTATGCATTTCGGGACGTTTTCGTCGTCCGGCATTGCTCAAGTCAATTTCCCAGGGGAACAGCGATTAAAACTCTCCCTGATATGAGACGCGAATAAACGCTTCATGACACTCAAGTTTATCGTCCAGATTTCGATTGGGAATCTTTTTTTTTCAGATCACGGGCTGGAATCATGCCAGCTCTCAGCCGATCCATGCACGACATTTTGCATATCGACTTCCAATGCTTCGATTAATTCCATCAAGCGCGCGTGGATCGTTTCGGTAAACCGTTCGCTTTCAGTGACTTGCGAAACGTGCAACCGAATTGTCAGATCGCCGATTTCCTCAAGTTTCGAGTTCGCTCTGCCGAGACGGGTGACCTTGGAAAGTCTTTTCAGTTTTGGAAGAAATCCCATCTCCAGATGCTGAATCAGTTCACGAACGAGCAGTTCGGTGTTTTTTACCTTCTCTTGAGTCGTCATGCTGTTGATGGGCAGGGACATCTTAATGAATTTCCTTATGAACACCGGCAGACAACAAACCCAGCGCTTCGACTCAACCGATCTGGCGAGATGCCCCAAACATTTGCGCTTGCACGATCCGGGCATTGAAATCATTGTGATGCAGGCACAAGACATTACACTCGTCTTTCGTGCCGGTGGCAAGATGAATTTACGGCGTCCGGGATTCTGTCCGCACCAAGAACTGGGGAATTGATGGCCTGTCTGCTCTCTCGGCTGATCGCGATCCTGTGTCTGTTCTGGTCGGACAACGCTCGCGGAGCCGATCCGTTCGAGATTCTCAATCGAGGCGGAATTCGGACTCCCGCCGCCGTGCTCCAGGAATTGGGGCCGGAATTTTTTCGCTATCGGACCGATGAGCGCGATCGCGAACTGGCAACGTCTGATCTTGTTGGATTTCAGCGAGTCCTGGAGACGAAGCCTCGATCGACGGGCGGCGCGATGCTGCGTCTCGTCAACGGGGACATCCTGCTGGGACAAATTGCTGCACTTGGCGATTCTCGACTCGACTGGATTCTGTGCCCCGAAGACCGTGCTGCTGCGACTCGCGTGACCATCCCTCTGGAGTATGTACTGGGAGTCTCATTCGGATTGAGCCCGCCTGATGCGATGAAGTCGCTCGTTTTACGGGGATCGCAAAAGGGAGCCGACCGCCTGAAACTTTCGAATGGAGATGAATTGACGGGTGATCTGTCCGAGTTGAGCCTCGAGCAACTCTCGCTTGAGACAGAGACGGGTACAACTACGATTCCGCTGAAAACCGTTCGGACGATCCTGTTCAACGAAGAACTGACCGAGTCTCCCGATCGATCGCCCGAGCGGACTCTGGTCATGCTCGAACCGGGAACCAGAATCACGCTGACGGATTTTCAGATTTCCCGAAATTCAACGGTAAGCGGAACGACGGTTTTCGGAGCATCGCTGGAGCTTGCACTGAGTCAACTCAACGCGGCCGTCCTGTTGAACTCCTCCGTTCAGCCGCTGTCCGAGCGTGAGCCGGAGTCGGTCGAATACCGGTCGTTTCTTTCCACGATCCCCTCTCTGCGCAAGAATTCCGGCGTCCGCGGAGGCCCTTTGCAGATCGGACACCGGTCCTATCTGACGGGATTGGGGATGCAGTCACGCACCGAAATGAGCTGGAAAATCGCTCCTTCCGATGAATTTCTGATCGCCGACATAGGACTCGATATCGAAGCAGAACAACGGGGAAGTCTTCGATTCCGTATACTGCTCGATGGAGAACAGGTCTTCGAAAGCTCCGAGTTGACGGGTGGAGACCCTCCCCAAACAATTCGGCTCGATCTTCGCGAGAAGCGAATGCTGACTCTGATCGCCGACTTTGGAAAAGACGGAGACGTGCTCGATCTGGGCGTCTGGGGAAATGCGCTGATATTGAGTCAAGCGGTCACTTCCGACCCATGATCTCGATTTCAGACTGTGAAACTCGCGACAATCGCCCGAATTCGGGCTAGACAGGATCCCCGAGATTTCTACAATTCGCCGCGCGGAAGCGGACGTGTGTCCGTATCTCGCATCTGTCCGGCAGAATCTCTCCCGCAATTTTGAAGTTCTGCCAGACATCATGGTTCGCTGACAACTCTGAATGCAGGACGCAGTACAAGGCGGATTCCCGGATCGACGATCCGCTGGAGTTCCGTCTGGTTCGAAGAATTGTCGCGACGTGGAAAGGACCCGGAAAATGGATGCTCCGAAGAATCTGGCCCTCTGCGGATTGGGCCTGCTGACAGCGACGATGGCCGGTTGCGTTTCCCCCTATCCTTACAACGCGCCCTATGGATATGGTGCTCAACCGGGAGGATACTATGGACAGCCTCAATATCTTTCCCCTTCCCCGACTCCTTCGGGCGACATTCAGTTGAATGCCCCGACTCCCGTCGACTCGACACCCTCCGGCGGTTCGAACTCCGACGCTCCCTTGTTCGACTCGAATGCGAATAAAAACGTTCCCAATTATTTCACGCCCGAACCGGGACGCACTCCCTCCCCCGGCGATGTCAGTTCGCCGGACAGCGCGGAAAAAGAAATGTACGATAAGGAGAAGCATACCTTCGGAACGGACAAGAACCCGTTCGGAATGAATCCTTCGTCGGATGTCAAAAATCTTGCGTTCGAGGAATCTTCCACACAACCGCGCGACTTTTCGACAGAGACTGCCGAATCGTCCGTCGAAGCGCCTCCTCCGATCACGCTGGCCGCGGGAGAATATTCGACTCCGCTCGAATTGAAACCGGACCAGGCCAGTCTGAAACTGCCGTACGATCCGGCCACTTCGCCGAATCCGTATAACTACGATAAGAACGGGTATCGATCGCTGCAGGGGCTGGTCACTTTCGATGACCAGACGCAAACCTGGATCATCATGTATAACGACAAACCCGAGCGGGAAGATGATTACGGGGGAGTGTTCACACTGGCGGACAACGAAAAGTTTTCGCTGCTCAACGACTACGACGTGGTCTACCTCGAAGGAAGTGTTTCCGAAACCGAGCAGGATGCCTTCGGAAAGCCGATGTACAAGGTCGATTTTCTGAACAAGCTGCGGCCTCGCTCGAAATAAAACTGTTGCCAGGCGAGCGTCATTCGAACGCGGCTTCTTCGAACTCGTGCATCAGGCTCGTCAGGACAATCTCCCGCTTCCAGCCCGCTTCGTGGATTGGCCAGACGGCGATCGCGAGCGTCTCTCGCTCGATTCGCTGTGGCAAGCCCGTCTCTCGAACCGCCTCCCAGCACTCTGTTTCCGCAGGAGACATCGCCGACGCTCGACGGTTCCCCGAGCTGATCCGTGTCGTGATTTGCGATCCGTCGATAATCGTCAGAATCTTCGGAGGCTCATAATCGAGGAGCCTTCGCGCGATCAATTCGTGACTCGCGGTCGCGTAGTGCGATTTCAGTTCGAACAGGTGATTCTCCCAACTCAGCGCATCCCGCCGAAACCAGTGTTCGGGGAGCAGAAAACGG
>DATKCB010000475.1:0-7059 GCA_035513495.1 Planctomycetaceae bacterium
TCGGATCGTCCTTGACGGGATCAGACTCCGCTCCGGGGATCGGTATCACCAGATCGGCCACGGGATAAATTTTGGCGATCAACCTCGCATTCTGATCGTCTGTCTTGTGAGCCGCTGATTTGCGGGTTGCCTCCTGCACACCTCTCCGCTCGGGAGAGTCTGTGGGATCGCTTGAGAAATCCAGTTTCCAGGCTCCATCCTCCCAGTTGAGTGTCCGCGGAGTCCATGGATAGACCATCGTGACGGGTTGTTGTTCGTACCATTCTTTTCCGACGATCTTCAGGACTTCATCTTCAATGAGGTAAATCAGTCCGTGGGGTGTGCAGATCTCGTCGAGAACTTCCCGCAATGTGGTTTCGTTCGCACTCTCGTAATCCTTGATGAGTGCGTCCGTAGTCATGCCTTCAGGCAGTGAAGAAATATCGATATAGATTGTGAATCTCAATCGATTGGCAATCAGTTTAAACGCATTGGTGAATTTCGTTTGCTCAAACTTGACCGCGATCGGCTGGTCCAGTTGTTTTTCGATGAAACGATGTTTCTCCCCAGGTGCCTTTACCTGTAAATCTTCAATCGAATTGAAATTGGGGATTGATTGAGATTTCATGAGCAATGCGAGACGGATAATCTCTTTCCGGTTTGAAATCAGAAGCGTCGGTGTCACAGATCCACTCTCGCGGTCAATCACGGGAATCGTGCAATACGCCAGCTTGACCGCCATTACCATCTTCATGATTGACCGTAACGAAACTCCGGACAAACTGAGATTGACGGGGCTTTCTTCGGATAATCCTGCTGCTGCGATTCGGTCACGATCGATCACAAATCGCACGCCCAGTTTCTGATGAAATTCGAGGAGAACCTCGGAGAGCGGACGCTCGAAGTATTCGGCCTCCCACGGTTGATCGAGCTGTGTGGAAAGCTTTTCGAGTTGTTCGCGATAGCTGTTTTCGTGTTCTTCGTTGAGCTTCGGCAAACCGAGAGACAGCTTCTGATCCTCGACGACTTTTCCGGACTCATAGATGAGAGGTGATTTCAGATCAAAATTCCTCTCATCCAGCACAAGCGACCCCGTCACGCCCGCGTCGCTGTTGACTCCCGTTCCGGACATCAGTTTTCCGGTTGGTTGCTCCCTCGCATCGGCAACCGGTTGCAGAAACTCGCGGTTCAGTTTTCTTGGCGTGGCACTCAGGAAAACGAGGAGTTCCTCCTCGACTTCTCCCGATTTGTTTTTCAACCCTCGCAGCAGCGTCGTCTTGCCAGGTTCCAGCAATACGGAGACATTCATTCCCGCTACATTCAAAAGCGGACTCGGAGGTTCGATCTGTTTCTCGAACAGATTCTCCCGGGACTGTCTCCTTTCCGCTTTGAGTAATCGGGAATACTTCACGTCGCAATCGAGTTGCGTGACCGTCCCCTCCCGTACGAGAGGATTCAGTTGGAGTTCGAGGCCTTTATTGAGAACCTCGATGATCGGTTCATCGCCTTTGTATCCGACGATATACGGGTGTTGAACAATATCCATCACGCTTGCTCGCGTACCGTGCGGAATCGTGATTCTTGGAAACGCAATCAGGTTCGAGCGGGTGTCGCTCTGGATCAGTTCCTGGAGTTCCTTGAATTCGTGATTGCTCATCGTGAGGCTGGGAATCGCAGGAGTCGTGATTTTGCCCGATTCGGCTTGTTCAAGTGGAACTCTTTGATTGGAGGGAAGATTCGTCGCGAGAAATCCGACTGGCACCGTGGCCATGCAGCCTTCGATCGTGACTTCATAAAACCCATGTTCTTTCCACAACTCCAACAGGCGTTCGATTTGCCGATGCCCTTCCTTGTTACTGACGGCAAACAGGGCAGAACCCGAGCAGACGTTTTGAGATGTTAATCTGTCGGCACTTGAGGACTGTCGGAGTTTCCGTGCAACTTCGAGCGTGGCAAGCGCATTGAAGAGGGAGTGTTCGAGTGCCCGCTCGGCCTCGGTGGCTGTGAATTCGTATTCGTCTCGCAGAGTTTCGAGTAAGTCCCCGACCTCGTAGACGCGGGCCGTCCTCGGTTCTTGAACATTAGTGTTGGACTCAGTTGCCTCGACGGCGACAGAATCCGGCTCCGTTGTTCGAGCCGATTTCTCTGGCGCTACAGCGTCGGTCTGACTCCGAGCAGTCCCCGGCAGCACGACCGCTCCCAGCAACAGCACCACCAGCCAGCACCACCACGGGCTTTTCTTGCGACATCCTTGTCCCAATTTCATGATTCTCTCCATCCGTTGTTTGGTCAGTTCCACCGGTTTGACGCCGGGGAACGCGGGGATTGGAGTCAGATTCCGTTTCTGCTCCAGCACATTCAGCAGGCAGCGGGCGTACAACGCCGGACTGCAATTCAGTTCCGCCAGCACCGCTTCGTCGCAGCAGCGTTCGGTCTCGCGGTTCAACAGGCGATTCACCAGCCAGACCAGCGGATGGAACCACCACAGCGACTGCACCAGCACCTGCAGCCAGCCGATTCCCAGATCGCCCCTCCGTACGTGCAGCAGTTCGTGAGCGAGGATCGGTTCGAGTTCTTTCGCCGAGCGGCCGTTGGTCACGACGTCCGGCAGAATCAGCAGCGGCCGGAACGATCCCACCACCGCCGGTCCCACGCGGCTGCTCGTGATCAGCACTCGCACGCGGCGGCGTAGTCCGAACTGCTGCGAAAGTTTCTGCACGAGTTCGAGCAACTCGGGTGGCGTCTCGATCCGCTGTCGTTTGACGCGCCACAAGGTGCACATTACCCGCAGAAAGATCAACGACATCACGGTTCCCGCCGAAATCAGCCACAACTTCCAGAGCGGAAGGAATGTCACCGACGGTTCCGCGACCGGGGGTTTGCTGATTGCCGCGACCGATTCCACAAGCTCGTCATCCAGTTCGAACGCAGCATCCTCGAACATCAACTGACCCAGCAAGGAGTCGTCTTCGAGGACGTACCCCTGACTCAACGAATCGACCGTAATCTCCGATTCGAATTCGGGATTCGATGCGACGACTCTCGGTTCCGGGATAACGGGTTCAATCGCTTCCTCGACAACAATTTCCGGCTCGAACCAGACCGGTTGGGGAACCGAAAGGTGGCCGAACAGGCCCGTCGGACTCTCCAGCAGCGGAGGCGTCACGCACTTGGCCAGCACCACCAGCCACATCGCGTGCGCCAGATGCGGCCGATTGCGGGCGAATAGTTTCGTCAGCAGCCAGACGCCGACCGTCAACAACGAAACCTGGATCAACTGATTCCACGCGACCGAGAGGAATTGGGCGTCGTTCATGTCCGGTCCTCCATGCGGTCGAGCAGTTCGCGAAGCTGCCGGATATCCTCATCGCTGAGCGAGCGATCCTCGATCAGGTGCTGCATCAGCGGCAACCGATCTCCCGCGAACAACCGATCGACGAGATCGTCCACCGTCTCCCGGATCACCGTTCGCGGCTTGACCTTGGGGCGATAGACCTTGGTCCGGCCTTCCAGCCGGGAGGACACATACCCCTTCGATTCGAGCCGCCGGAGGTACGTCTGCACGACAGTGAAGTCCATCTTGCGATCGTCGGGGGAGGCGTCGTGAACCTCGCGGACCGAGGCTTCCTCCAGTTCCCAGAGCAGGCGAGCGACTTCCATCTCGCCTTTGGACAGAGCGGGCCGGTCTCCCATGCGAATCCTTTCCCATCAAAAACTCACCAATGACAAACGTACGCGAAATTTACACGTACGTTTGTCATTGGTCAAGAGGAGTTTGGGAGAGTTTTCAGGAAATTTTCTCACGCAGAGATCACGGAGAACGCAGAGGGAAAATTATTTTGTTCTAACGAAATTGAGCTGTTGGAAGATGACTTTGGTCGAACAATTAAAAAATGATGCTGATGTGATTTTTCTTTGGGAGATCACATCAGATTATTTCTCAATCTTCGCGTACTCAGCGGTCTCTGCGTGAAACATTGTCAGTCCTTCGATTCATCGAGGCTGTTCACGATGCGATGAATACCGTCTTTCATCAGCGATTCGCCGAAGTTGAGTAATAAACCGAGTTGTCTCCCGGAAAGTATGAGATATGTCAGCAATTGTTTTTTGTGGAGCTTCGAAAGAGATTCAACCGATTTCAATTCGACGATGACTTGATTCTCGATGAGAAGATCGCAACGGAATCCCTCTTCAAAATGCATTTCTTTGTAAGTGATGGAAACAGGTGCTTGGCGCTCGACAGAGAATCCTCTCTGCTTCAGTTCCTGAGCCAGCACGATTTCGTAAACGGACTCCAATAATCCGGGACCGAGTTCCCGATGAATCGTGATCGCCGCATCGACCACCTCTCCCGAGATCCGATTCAAGTTCATGACAATCCTCCCGAACTGGTATTCATAAAAGCCTCACGCAGAGATCGCTGAGAACGCAGAGTTTTTTTACGCTTTCTCTCCGGTCTCTGCGTGAGATTGACTACCCTGTGTAATCATAAGTGCATTATTTTTACAAGAGGAGTTGGCGGACTATCTTTACCCTGCGAAAAACCGGATCGCACCGCTCAGGACGAGTAGTACCGCAATAATCCCGATCATTCCGAGTGCGATGTACCACAGCGGTTTGACGTCCGAGCCGATGACCATTTTGGGGACCATGTAGTCTCCACAGGCCGGGCAGACGTTCGCGTCATCGTAGACTTCTGCACCGCACAGCGGACAGACGTAGTGCGCGTCGGAGTCGTCATCGAGTTCATCCACTTCGATGTCTTCTTCGTATTCGTCGTCGAAATCGTCATCGTCCCAGTCGTCGCTCATGCGGTTGCTCGGAAAATAGGTATAAGAGTGGAAAGTAGAAGAGTAGAAGGTCGTAATCCGGTGTTCTCCGCAGAGATTAGCAGCCCGGAAACACCTTGAGCAAGCCGAGGTAAATTCGAAGTGCAGATTGTTGCTGGTTCGTACCGGGAAGGACGCGTATGATGCAGATGACCCGATCCTCAATCCGTTGATTCTCTCATGAAACATCTCGTCGCCGATCTCGAACAGATTCTGCATTCCGGCCAGCCGGTGGCGTACACCGCACTCGTCGAAACGCGCGGTTCAACTCCTCAGAAAGCAGGAGCAACGATGCTGGTATTTCCCGACGGTTCGCAATCGGGCACGCTCGGAGGGGGCTGCGTCGAGGCGGAAGTCAAACGCCGGGCGCTGCGGATGCTCGACGAAGGCGAGCGGGAGATCATGACCTTTCAGCTCGATAACGATTACGGCTGGGACGACGGACTGATTTGCGGCGGGCGGATGAAGATGCTCGTCGATCCGATCCGGCCGGCGGACGATCTCGATTATTTTCGCAGACTGATCGAAGTTTATCAGACGGGACTTGGCTGTACCGAAGTCGTGGTGATCGATGTTGAAGCCGCAGGTGGAGGAAGGCTGGGGGATCGGTTTCTGTTCGATGCGAACGATGAACTGGTCGCCTGCCGCGGAACGGAGACGCTGCCTCAACAGCTTCGCGAGAACTTCCGCTCGGTGAAGACGCGGCCCCGTCCCTACGTCACTTCCGGTCTTTCGTATCTGCCGCATCTGCAGCGGTGCCGGCTGGTGATTGTGGGCGGGGGGCACGTCGGTCGAAAGGTGGCCGAACTGGCACACGACGTCGATTTCGATGTGTGGGTCGTCGATGACCGTGAGGAGTTCTGCAATCCCGAGCGATTTCCGTACGCCAAACGATTGATCGTCGGGCCGATCGATACGACCTTAAGCGGACTCGAAATTGACGGCAACACGCTCTGCTTGATCGTGACGAGAGGACACAATCACGACGAAGAGGCGCTGTACCATCTGGCGGAAACAAACGCGAGCTACGTCGGCCTGATCGGCAGCAAACGCAAAATCAAGATGATCTTCGAAGATCTGCTGCGGGAAGGCATCTCGCGCGAGGCGCTCGAGAAAGTGTATGCTCCGATCGGATTCGACATCGGATCGCAAACAGTTCCCGAGATCGCCGTCAGCATGGTGGCCGAACTGATCGCGCACCGGAATCTGGGAACGATTCCTGAAAAATATCGAACGCGGAATCCTCTGCACGAGATTCCCGACGAAACCGCGTCAGCCAACGGGTAGATAATCGGTCCCGATCTCGTATCCGAAGTTGTGCAGCATTGCTTCGATCTGCTGTCGCGCACCATGATTGGCGACGTAGTTCAGGACGAATTGTTTGTCGGGCCGATCGAGCCACTCGGGAGGATGGACGGAGATGCCGAGCGACTGCTGGCCGATCTTGTTCGGATCGATATCGATGTACGCGGCGAACTCGATTCCGTGAGCTTTGAGATTTGCGGCTCGTAGTCGCGTGCTGCGTCCCGCTCCCCACACAACGAGAGGACGCCCGGTGTGTAAGCGAGTATCCCGCGCCAGATATTCGGCACGTATCTCGTCGAACGCCCGTCGCGAGTAACGCGGATCGGTCCGCGTCGTTCGAGTTTCGGAATCCCGCCAGCGAAGCAAGGTCTCGGGGAGCTTTGCCATGCAGACTCCCGACTGGTGCAGACGCAGAGAGAATTCGTAGTCTTCCGGAAAGGGACCGTCCCTATAACCTCCAAATCGTTCGAACAACTGCTTTCGAAACATGACGGACGGGTTCGCCAGAGGCGATTCGAGGTAGATGTGGTCGGCGATCTGCTTCGGGGTGAGGCAGTCGTTCTGCCAGCGGATGTATTCCCGATAACCGGACTGAATCTGCTCCTCGGGGAACAATTCCACGCGGCTCGCGACGAGTTCGACATCGGGACGATCGCACAGATAATCAAACTGTTTCTGCAACCGTTCGGGAAACATGATGTCATCGGAATCCATCCGCGCGATCAGGTCGGCTCGCGCGGATTCGTTTCCCAAATTGATCGCCGCGATCAATCCGATTCGACCGGGCGAGAGTACGCGAATGCGGGAGTCGGATCGCGCGGTCTTCTGCAAGAGGATCGGCGAGTCATCCACGGAACCGTCGTCGACAGCGATCAGTTCCCACGCTGCATAAGTTTGAGCGAGAATCGAGTCGAGGCAATCCTCCAGCGTCGACGCCGCATTTCTG
>DATKCB010000476.1:0-2394 GCA_035513495.1 Planctomycetaceae bacterium
TTCGAACTGGCCGTCGAAGCGATCGACCGGACCGATCTGAGCGACAGCGTCAAACTCGCCGTCGATGTCGCCGCGAGTCATTTTCAAACGAACGGCGCCTATCAGCTCGACCGACAGATTCTCAGCGGTGAAGAGATGGTCCAGAAACTCCTTCACTGGATCGATCACTATCCACTGGTCAGCGTCGAGGACCCGCTGGCGGAAGAAGACTGGGTGCATTGGGCGTCGCTGATGGATCAGGCACCCGCCGAAATTCGAATTGTGGGTGACGATCTGTTGTGTACGAATCCCGTACGGATCGAACGGGCGATCGGAGAACGCGCCGCGAATACCCTGCTGCTCAAAGTTAATCAGATCGGCACGCTGACCGAAGCCGCCGAAGCGAACCGGCTCGCCCGCGCTGCGAACTGGAACGTCGTGATCAGCGCGCGCAGCGGAGAAACCGAAGACGACTGGCTTGCCGATCTGGCCGTCGGCTGGAGCGGAGACTTCATCAAAGTCGGTTCGATCACCCAGTCCGAACGCCTCGCTAAATACAACCGCCTGCTGGAAATCGAGAGCGAGACCGGATGGACGATCCCGAACTGATTCCTTTCGGTCCTCATTGAATCGGCGCCGTGAGCCGCGCCAAGCGGACAGCGAGCCGGAACCAGAAGGGTTGTTTCGAGAACTCGTCGGCTTCGATCAGGACCGACTTCGAGAAATCGTCGAGCAGCATCGCTTCCACCTCTGCGACGAACGAGTCGTCGACAACGACCGCCGTGATCTCGAAGTTCAGGCGGAACGAACGGTTGTCGAAGTTGGCCGTTCCGACGCACGCGGCCCGGTGGTCGAACAGGAGGACTTTCTGGTGCATGAAGCCCCCCTTGTAGCGATAGAATTTCGCCCCCGTCCGGCTCGCTTCTTCGAAATACGAAAACGCCGCGAGAAACACCGGCCAGTGATCCGCCTTGTCGGGGATCAGAATCCGCACGTCCACCCCCCGCAATCCCGCGAGCTGTATCGCCGAAATCATCGCTTCGTCGGGGACGAAATACGGAGTCGCGATCCAGATTCGTTCGGTCGCCGAGTTGATCGCGTGCAGAAACATCAATGCCGCCGTTTCGAGTTTGTCCGCCGGTCCCGACGGAATCATCAGAACGGGGACATCATCGTTGTCGGCGGGTGTCGGTTTCCACGTCAGATCGGGGACTACTCCCGCCGCCCAGTTCCAGTCGGTCACGAACGAAAGCTGCGCCCCGATCGTCGCGGGGCCTTCGAGTCTGATGTGCGTATCGCGCCAGTGTCCGAAGTAACGGTCTTTGCTGAGATATTCGTCGCCGATGTTGGATCCGCCGATCCAGCAGGTCTGGCCGTCGACGACGACGATCTTGCGGTGATTGCGGAAGTTGACCTGAAACCGGTTGCGGGGTCCTTTGCGGGTATGAAACGCGTACACTTCGATACCGGCTTCCTGCAGTTCGCTGCAATAGCGGTTTGGGAGATTGTAGGTTCCGATTTCGTCGTACAGAAAATACACGCGCACGCCCCGCCTGGCCGCGTCGATCAGATGCGACTTGAACTTGCGTCCCAGTTCGTCGTCGCGAACGATGAAAAACTGAAACAGGATATACTCGTCGGCCGAATCGATCCCTTCGAAAATGCTGTCGAACGTCGCCTCACCGTCGATCAAGAGCTCGACCGCGTTGCCGCGCAAGATCGGAAAATCGGCCAGCCGTTCGGCCGCGTGCGTCGTGTCTTTCATATCCGAGGTGGTCATGCCGAACGGAGCGAGATGTTGGGTGAGGTCCTTGAAGAACTTTCTGGGAACCTCTCCGGCGACTTTGTGCGCCGTCACGTAACCCTGGAAGCGGTTTCGTCCGAAGATCCAGTACAGCGGCACGGTAATCTCGGGAAGCGCATTCAGCGAGAACAGCCAGGCGATCGCCCCCTGCGAAGTCCGGGTGCGCATCACGGCGTGCATCGAGGAGATCAGCCCCAAAGTATGAAACGTCAACAGGATCACAGCCCAGATCATCAAACTCGCTCTCTCGAGTGTGCCACACGAAAACGGAGGGACGGAAAATGTATTCTAACGGAGAATCGCCGCGTGCCAACGAGCAGAGGGAAATTTAAAGAATTTAAAGGGGACGCAGCTCTTTTCCGCTTCTCCGATTCGCATCTAGACTCTCCCCCTGTCGCCAGCTATTCTGACGGCATGCCTCGACGACCCCGGAATGCTCCTGGAGGACTGGTTTACCACGTGCTCAACCGCGCGGTGGCGCGGCTGACTTTGTTCGAAAAGGACGCCGACTACGAAGCCTTCGAGCGGGTCATGGCCGAGGCGCTGGAGAAACACCCCACTCGGCTCTTGAGCTACTGCATCATGCCCAATCACTGGCACCTGGTGATCCG
>DATKCB010000477.1:0-5796 GCA_035513495.1 Planctomycetaceae bacterium
CCTGCTCGGCGCGAAGTCGAATTTCGGGTGCAGATTCACTTTGCCCGGGAAGATGTCTACCGGCCATTGCAAGAAGTGTCTCCTGTGGTCGAGGCGATGGCCCGCACGCAGTTCGACGACTCGGTCAAGCGCGTCCGCATCTTCGTCGCTCCCGAGCATCGCGATGCGGTCGAACAACTCACCGACATCAACCGACTGTTACCTCTCGCTTACGAGCGCGCGCAGGGGAATCTGTTTCCCTCTGCGTGAGCGGCTGCGTAAAACTTCAGATCGTCGGACGCCGGGACAGAAAAAAACGCCTCTGTTTATTGTCTAAACAGAGGCGTGATTGAATTTCAGCTCAACCGAATGTCGGCTCAGTTGTTGTCGGTGGTTGCGGGACGACGAGGCCGATCCCCTTCTCCTTCGGCAGCGGGACGACGGGGACGATCCCCTTCGGCAGCGCCTTCAGCACCGGGACGACGGGGGCGATCTCCGCCTTCGGCTCCGGGACGGCGGGGGCGATCGCCACCTTCCGCACCAGGTCGTGCGCCAGGACCACGAGTACCGAAATCAGGGCGAAGTTCTTCTTCGTCGAGTTTTCCGTCTTTGTTCTTGTCGAGGGTCTTCAGAGCAGCGGTCGCGTTGGCGATTTCTTTTTCAGACAGAATTCCGTCCTTGTCTTCATCGATCGCCGCGAAGATTGGCAAACGAGCCATAAATCCGCCGGGACCTCCAGGACGGCGTTCACCGTCAGCACCGGGGCGTCCGCCGGGGCGGCGTTCACCGTCGGCACCTGGCCGACGCGGGGCATCTCCTTCTCGTTCTGCACCGGGACGCCGGGGTGCATCTTCCTGGGCTGTGGCAAAATCGGCATAGATGCCAACCGTCAGCAGCGCCATGACAATGGTGGTCAATTTTTTCATCTCTGAACTTCTCCGAGTAAGTGAAAGGATCCGTGATGCGGGTGATTTGAAGATGTCCGGATCGAAGACATCGTTGTTCCCTATGAGTAAAGAAACACTCGGTGGCAAGTCAGGTTTCGAAGCATTCCAGAAAATCGAGATTTTCTCGATTAAAGCTGGAAATCTGCGGTCGTTCAAGCAGATTATTCCCCAAATCAGGAATTCGATTTCCGCTCCCGGGGAGGCGATTCCTGAAACGGGCTGAGTGACCTGAGCGAGCCGATCGTGTAGAATGACGGAATCTCCGAACTCGTCAGATCGATCGGTCAGGCGACGACGAAGAGAGACAATTTGACACATCAAAGCGAGCGTTCCTGCGATCGTGCGACCTTTCCGGTCTCGCGGGAATGACCGAAATGACTCCCGATTCAGTGCAGCCTCTCAGAAGGAATCACGATGGATTTGCCTACATGCCCGGCGTGCGGTCAGTCCGTACTCGATGACGATCCCCAAGTCTGCCCGTTTTGCGGTGCCTCGATGACGGCGAAGAAGGGTGCCAAACCGGCCGCACCCGCGAAGGGGGGGACTTCCCCTCAATCCGCCCAGAAACCGGCAGCTCAGAAGAAAAAGGAGCTCGATCCGTTTGCGATCGAAGCCTCGACCCACAAAGCCGTCGCGCGCGTTGCGCTGCGTCCCGCGCCGGGACGCACTCACGCAGTCAAATGCCCGATGTGCGAGACAGAGGGATTCGTGCCCGACGCCGCAGCGGGAAAAATGGTGAAATGCGCGAATGCTTCGTGCATGGTCCCGCTCTTCGAAGCTCCTCCGATTGTCGTCGACGAGCCTGAGCCCGAACCGGCGAAAAGAACGTCACCGCTGTTCGTCGCGCTGCTGCTGCTGGTCATCGGTGGCGGAGGCTTCGGCGTTTATCAAGTGATGTTCAGCGATTCGGGAACGGATCAGCCTCAACCTGGCCCTCCTTCGGAATTCACTTCAGGCAATGATTTCGGCCAATCGAAACAACCGGGAAGACAGCCGACTCCGGGGGAACAGCCCGACGAACCAGTCAAACCGGCGATCGATCTCGTCGCCTATCGAAAAAACATGATCGAACGGACCATGCTCGATATCGCGACCTCTCGCGAACGGAACGGAAACATTAACCGCTCGCGCCCCTTCTGCCGTCAGCAGATCGCCGAAACGTACGCGCGCATCGGACAGACCTCGAACGCGATCGAACAACTGGAACACATCGACAAGAGCGATCCCGGAATCTATTTTCAGGAGCGATTGCCTCCCCTGGTCGAGATCGGCTGGCAACAACTGGCTGCCGGAGATCGAGCGGCACTCGAAGCAACTCTGAAACAAGCTGAGAAAGCCGGAGCGGAAACCGATCATGTCTCGCGGCCTCGCTTCGACCGACTCTCCTCTCTTGCCGCGCTGCTCGCCGCCTCGGGAACTCTGGAACGCGCCAAACACTGGACGAACGTCGCCACGAAGGTTTCGAACATTTCCGATCTCGAAGAATTCGAACGGCTGCGACAGGCTTCTTCGCAAATCACCCCCTTATTCATTATTCCCGATTACAAGTTCACCATCTGGATCGACAATCCCCTGCTGAGGAAGCAATCCCCCGAGGCGGTCACCATCGCGCTGCTGCTCGCGGGACACGGACGAGACCAGGAGGCCGTGCAATGGATGAATTCTCTCGACGTACGAGCCAGATCGGACGCGTTCTCGGCATACATCAACTGGAAAGCGTCTCGCGGCGAAAGTTCGACGGCGAAAGTCGAACAACTCCTCGCCGGTCAGCCGGAAGTGATTCACGTTCGCATCCTGAGCGCCGCGTCGTCTCGCTTGCGGGAGAAAGGGAACGCGGCCGCAGCCGACGATTTCCTCAGCAAGGCCGTTGCCAAATTCGACGCACTTCCCAAATATCAGGAACTGCTGTTACCCAGTCCCCATCTCGTGGTCGATTTGAAACTCCCCGATGCCGAACCGCGTCTGCACGCCGCGCTGGCGGCGTGGGAACTGGCCCAGGCTCAATCCGCCGCGGGGCAGACAAACGAAGCTTGGGCGTCGATTCAATACGCGCTCGCGTCGTGCCGTTCGATCGCCCCTTCACCGGCCGCGCTGGGCGCTCGACCTCGCAGCGATAATGATTCGGGAGCCGAGCAGATCAAGCAGAAACTGGCGAAAGAACTGGAATTGACCACGGATAACGAGATCCGGATCAATTTCAATCATTTCACCAGTCGATTGAAGCAGTTCGAAGCGACGGCGTCGCGCCGGATGTCATGGATCCAGGCGATTCTCGATACGGCACTCGATTGGGGCCTGGAAGAGCAGGTCTGGGAAGAAATTCGAGCCCGCTTCGACCAGACCGACGCCGATCTCAAAGAAGTGATGATTCAAGCTCCGCTGATGATCAAACTCCGGCAGAAGCTGGAGGCTCAAAACAAATCCGCCCCCCTCGAACAGATCAAAGCCCGGCGGGACGTTCGGCAACTCGCGCTCGATCCGCAACGGCAATTTGTCACAGCAATCGATGAGATGATTCGACTCGGCAAATTCGACGGAATGGCGAAGGCCGCTCAAGTGGCTCAAATCGACCGGAATCGGATCGAATTGATTTTGCTCGAACGGATGCAGAAGTTGATCGACGAAGGCAAAATTGACCTCTGCCTGGCGCTGATCGACTCGCTACCCGACGTGGTCCCGCGAATGACGTCCAGCGGGACGAGAATCAACGATCAGTTGGTGCTCGTGCGCGAAGAGCTTTACTTCTTCCTCGGCCGCCAGGCGGCGGCGCTGGGCAAAGGGACCGAACTCGTGGAAACCTTCCAGAACACCCTCCCGACTCCCACCGAAGAAATTTCACTCCTCGCCGGAGTCGCGGTCGGGCTCCCGATCCCTTCCGCAGATCGCACGGAAACTGAGATCAAAACTGAAACAGCAACTCCCTCGGGTGGAGACTGACCGCCCGAAGAGATCTCGAAAATCGATGCCGGTGGGAAGCCGTTACAAACGCTTGCTTTGCCGCTTCGATTTTCAGACGATGAGAAATCTGAACCCGTCCGTTTCCCCCAAGAAGGAGTTTGTCACGTGTCGAATCCATTGAAATCCCTGTTCTTGTCCGCTGTGGCGGCGCTGTTCTTCGCTGCCCCGGGGACTCTGCCAGCCGCCGACGAACCGATGATATACGAGCTGCGGACTTACTACTGCAATCCCGGCAAGCTGCCGGCGCTGCACGCCCGGTTTCGCGATCACACGATGAAACTGTTCGAGAAGCACGGAATGAAGAACATCGCCTATTGGACACCGGCCGACCAGGAAGAAACGCTGGTTTACATCATCGCACACAAAAGCGATGCCGCGGCGAAAGCATCCTGGGCCGCCTTCATCAGCGACCCCGAGTGGAAGAAGGCTCAGGCCGAATCGGAGAAAGACGGAAAACTGGTGATGAAAATCGAGAAACAGTTTCTCAAGCCGACCGATTATTCTCCCGTGAAGTAGATCTCCCTCTCCTTCATTGGCTTTCTCGCTCGAACCAGCGGCACGGGGAAAGAATTGAAGCTGTCATGAGGACTCCTCCACCGACGCTCGAATGGCGCGGAGATGCCCGATCGGGGTTTCTCCGCCTGCTCGACCAGACCCGGCTTCCCGTCGAGGAAGTTTTTCTGGACTGTCGCACGTCTCAAGACGTCTGGGAAGCGATCAAGCGATTGAGCGTGCGGGGTGCGCCGGCGATCGGAGTGTCGGCGGCCTATGGCGTCGTGATCGGACTGCAGCCTTTCCAGCAGGATCTGCTGGCCGAGATCGAGCGGATTGCAGAATATCTCGCTTCGAGCCGGCCCACAGCCGTCAATCTGTTCTGGGCGCTCGATCGGATGAAACGAACGGCCCGCGCGCACGCTGAACTTTCTTACCAGGACCTGTCCGAGCGGCTCTTGCAGGAAGCGCAGGCGATCGAACGCGAAGACCGGGAAATGTGCGCAGCGATCGGCCGGCACGGAGCGAACCTGCTCAACGACGGGGACGGAGTTCTCACGCATTGCAACGCGGGAGGTCTCGCGACGGCGGGGGACGGAACCGCGCTATCCGTTTTTTTTGCCGCGACCAATGCGGGAAAGTCGTTGCATGTGTTCGCCGACGAAACCCGTCCGTTGCTGCAGGGAGCGCGGCTGACGAGTTGGGAATTGCAGCAGCGCGGCATTCCCGTGACCGTGATTTGCGATTCGATGGCGGGCTGGGTGATGCGCGAAGGGAAGATTCAAGCCGTCGTGACGGGAGCGGACCGAATTGCCGCCAACGGCGACGCCGCGAACAAGATCGGAACCTACTCGGTCGCGCAGTTGGCGAACGCTCACGGCATTCCGTTTTATATCGCGGCTCCTTCGAGCACATTTGATTTCTCGCTCGACAGCGGCGACCAGATCCCGATCGAACAGCGGCCGCCCGAAGAAATCACCCGCGGATTCGGCAGGCAAACCGTTCCCCCCGGAGTGAACGTCTATAACCCCGCGTTCGACGTCACTCCCGCCGAGCTGATTTCCGCTCTGATCACCGAGCGCGGAGTCATCTCCCCCGTCACGAAAGAAGCCATCCACGAGCTACTTCAGCCAGTCCTTTCAGGGCGTTAATCAAGCGTTCCAGGGCATCACGATGACGATTCTCATTCTCGGTTCGTTCGATACGAAAGCCGACGAACACGCCTTTCTGAGAAACCTGATTCTCGCTCGGGGACATCAGGTGTTGACGCTGAATCTCGGAGTTCTCGGGACCACGAATCTGTTTCCGGTCGACATCGAAGCGGACGAGCTTGCCCGTGCGGGAGGCGTGCCGCTGGAAGAACTGCGCGCGAACCGCGATCGCGGAGAAGCGATGAAGGTGATGTCCCGCGGCGCGGCGA
>DATKCB010000478.1:0-8557 GCA_035513495.1 Planctomycetaceae bacterium
CTGCTCGAACAGTTGAGCCTGAGCAGTCGCGAAGGAGTGATCGTCGTCGGTTCGCCGATTCGATTGGCTTCGCTGAGGATTCGCCTGGCTCGTTCTGAGATTCCCGCGACACAAATTGCGCTGACTGACCCTCCCCTCAAAATCTCCGCTGTTCTGAAGTCGATTCCCGATTGGTGGAGGGCGTACCTGCTCCCCGTGCGGTATAATGCGGTCTTACCCCCGACCGTATCGATTCCTCACACGGAGTCTGAATGAATTATTTCGCGCACGGAATCCGGTTTCTGGATCGTCCCTGGTTTCTGGTGGGGACGGCCACGCCCGACTGGCTTTCGGTTGCCGACCGCAAGGTCCGTTTGCGGGAGAAACTGCTGATTCCCTTCTGTGAAGACGAGGATTTCCACACGCGCGAGTTCGTCGCCGGAGCGATGCAGCATCTGCACGACGACGGCTGGTTTCACGAGACGACCGCGTTTTTCGAAATCACGGCCGAAGTCGCCGAGTGTTTCCGAAGCAGATGCGGCGCGGACGAACGGATCCGGCCGGGATTTCTCGGACACATCTTTACCGAGATGCTGCTCGATCGCTTGCTGATCGAACAGGAACCGGAGTTGCTGGACGACTATTATCGCGTGCTCTCGACCGTCAAAGGGAGCCACGTCGAACAAATCGTCAACCGGATCAGTTCCCGCAAGACGCAGCGGCTGGCGTATTTCATCGATCTGTTTTCCGAGATTCGCTTCCTCGACGATTACCGGGACAACGAACGTCTGCTCGAACGCTTGAATCAGGTGCTGCGGCGGGTCAAACTGATGCCGCTGCCGGATGTGTATCTCTCTGCGATTGAAGAATCGTGGGCCGTTATTCGCCAGCGAGGCCGGGAACTTCTTCCCGCCGATCGATTCCACGCGACACCCACACTTGGAAGGACCACCTCATGAAGTACGGCATGAATCTGCTGCTCTGGACCTCGGACGTGACCGAACAACATTTCGGTCTGTTGGAAAATCTCAAAGCCTGGGGTTACGACGGAGTCGAACTGCCGATCTTCGACATGGACGAGGCGAAGTTCAAAAAAATCGGCGACAAGCTGACCGACCTCGGTCTCGGACGCACCGCTGTGACTGTCTGCACCACCGACGAAAACCCGATCTCCCCCGACGCGTCGATTCGCGCGGCGGGACTCGCCCGGCTCAAAAAAGCGGTCGATATGTGCGCGGCGTCGGGTGCGACGCATCTGTGCGGACCGATTCACTCGGCCCTCGGCGATTTCACCGGGCAGGGGCGGACCGAAGACGAATGGAAACGGGGCCAGGAAATTCTCGTCCAGGCGGCCGATCATGCGAAAGCGAACAACGTCACGCTCGTGTGCGAATACTTGAACCGGTTCGAATGTTACTTTCTGAACTGTGCGGTTGACTGCTCGCGCTTCACGCGGGAAGTGAATCATCCGAACCTCAAAATGATGTACGATACGTTCCACGCCAACATCGAGGAAAAGAGCATTAGCGATGCGGTCAAGTCCTGTCAGGACCAGATGGTCCACGTCCACATTTCTGAAAACGACCGCTCGACTCCGGGAGAAGGGGGCGTCAACTGGGACGAATCGTTCTCAGCCCTCAAGGAAGTCGGCTACGACGGGTGGCTGATGATCGAAGCCTTCGGCCTCGCCCTCCCGGACCTCGCCGCTGCCACGAAAATCTGGCGGAAGATGTTCACCACCGAAGAAAACCTCGCCAAAAACGGCCTCGCGTTCATGAAATCCCGCTGGGAAGGTTGAGACTGGTTCGGATTGTTTGACCAGTCAACTCAAGCCCGTAGGAATCTCTTGCGGGCTTTTTGATTTAAATCGCTTGGAGTGAACATCGCTCGAACAAGATTATTGATCTTCAGCATCTTGTGTTCGCTGTGGATACGGACCCAAGAATCGATCTCCGTTGAAATGAATCATGTGATCGTGGGATTCGGAGATCCAGACTTCCGATTCCCAAACGATTTCGGAAGCATATTTTTTGAAGGTTGCAAAGTCAGGGAACGCAGTCACGTAGACTCGCCCGGCACTGCAGGTGCCAAGCAACGATTCAAGTTCTGAATGCCTCTTTGCTGAAACAGGCCCATGAGAGGTGACTGCTTCGATCATGAAAATCCAATTTCGATCCCGGTCGTACAACACCACATCCGGGAGTTTGTCGTGGCTCATTACGGGGATGTTTAAATTTGCCAGCCGCTCGGAGTCGATCACGAGTATCTTATCAGCCGTATCGCCAAGATAAAGGACGAAAGATCCCGGCGCGAATCGTGGGGCGAATTCCTCGATGATCGAACGTTGAAGCTCATTATGAATTCCCGCGGAAAGTTCGACCGTCGAGCCATCGGGTAAAATCACGGGCACCTTGACCATGTTACGACAACGCTCATAAGACTCGGTCAGTGAACCGTGATTCTGAATGAATGCTGCACAACTTTTTGCGAAATCCCGTTCCCCAAATCGTTTGAGAACTTCCGCGGCTTCCTCGGTAAGTTGATACACCGTGTCGCCGCTGTTTGTCGGCCTTGAAGGATCGTCTGGATTACGATCGACCAATCGGGCTTGTTCGAACTGGTGAATGGTTTGACGTCTGATCGTTTCGCGACTGTTCGCGGCATAGTCCTTTTCGTAGTGGTCCCGCATCCAAGACATGATATCCCAGATCCGCAGCAGAGGGCGTTTGACATTCTTCCACAAGTCGACTTCTTTCAATCCCGCCAACGCAAGCAACGTCAGACTCGAACGTTCGTTCTGTTGTTGTTTGGGCAAGCCAAGACTTTTGAGAATCTGAAGTGCGTCGTCTCGCTTGCTCATTTCGAGACCTCGATCAGATGATCGACCAGTGATTTGGGTAATTGAAGAACACTCCCCACGACTTCTTCGACAGTCCGGAGATCCTTGAATTCCTTCTGAAGCATCTGCTCGCCCATTTCTTCCAGAAGTTCAATCTCGGGAACCGGCATTCCTCGAATCTCGGTAGCATTCACCTGCGTATTCCCGCTGATCGCACGAAAGTAACGATCGACAAACGCGGAGTTAAAAAACGCGGCAAGCCCAAAAGCTTCAACCAGTGTCAACTCCGCATTGTCCCGATAGACATAGTTCAGATGGTTCTCGAGTCCCACCCAATTCGAGTACGAATCCTCGCGCCTCATGATTCCCGCCACGAGTCTCCTTTTCTCCTCTTTGGCAGTGAATCGTTTTAAAAGAATGTATGTCCTCGCGGGAACCAGCAGCTTTTTCGACGATTCGCTCACTTCAATGTGAAACGGTTTTCCGTTTTCGGGAGGAAAACGGGTCACGAACGGACGAATATTGTGCATCCAGAAGAGCGGTGCGGTTTCTTTCGAGCGTTGGTGACGAAGAAACTCGGTAGAACGAAATGTGACGACCGGTCCTGTAGAAATGTCGAATCCGAGATCTCGAAATCGATTGGGAAGAGCATCCATTGCATCAATAATCTCCTGCTCGAACTGGTTCGATGAAATGCGAACCACGCGTTCGCCACCGCTTTCGTCGATCACCTGATGATGAGCAACCATTCGTTGAGCCAACTGAGATAAATTTCGCCCTTTACTCGATGTCAACAATACATCCGCCTTCTCGCCACGTTTTTCCACTTTCAGAATCACATTTTCCTGAAGCACCGAATTCTCGCTGAATGCATCCTTGCGTGATTCGAATATATGGATCTGACGTGGCGTCATTTGTTCAAAAAACCATTTTCGAAAACGTTTGAAATAGGGACCGTTAAAATAGCTTCTGGGGGTGATGGCGACCAGCTCTCCCCCAGGAACAAGCAAATCAGCGGCAAGCGCCATAAAGAGAGCGTAAATGTTCGGCTGTCCGTGAACAACGTGCTTCATCGCGCGAGCCTGCGGTGACTCCTTCCTCAGTTTGAAATAAGGAGGATTCATGATCGCAAAATCAAACGATGCGTTTAAGCCGGCCTCAAAGAGATTCTTGGAAGAATTGGCTAAAATAAAATCTTGCTCGCGAATGTCGAACTCCATTTCAAGACCCGCTTCTTGGAGTCGTCTCTGGCAATGAAGCATGGAATCCTCAAGTAACGGTACCAGTCCGGGATCATTCTCCCACAATTCGAAATGAAGCCTTTGAGGTTTCCTCTGAGAAAGTACGCGTTGGCAAAGAGCCGCTGAGAGCATGCCCACACCCGCACCTGCATCGAGAATACGCAGAGTCTTACGGCTTTTCATCGAAAACATTTCAGCCATAAACTCAGCAATTTGGGACGGGGTCCCGAAATGCCCCCGCTGCTTCCTTTCCAATGAGGAAGTGGAAGAGTAATAGTCCTGTTGTTTCTCGATTGCGAATTCTGTCAATGAGCCATTCATGACGCTCAGTATACCTCGAACGTGTCTTTCTTTTACTGGTCGGTCTTCGTCAGCATACTTTTGATCTTTCTTGCCATATTGTCAAGTGTACAGTTTTGATGGCCAGCTCTCGTTCCTCAGATTTGAAGAGCACGATTTCTGGCATGGGTATGAGCCGCATTGATTTTCAACATCACGAATCTCGCCGCAAGGAATAAGCCGGGTGAAGATACCACATCAACGATTGCAGGAACGAACACATCACTGCACCGGCAACGAACGGTAACAGGCTCAAGGGAATCGACGCAAACCGGATGACTGGCTGGCCGATCAGAAATCCCAGCGACAGCAGTCCGAACGTCCCCAGAATGACACCCGTGATGAAGTAACTCCGCATGTACTCCTGGGTCGATTCATCGGTGTGCGAAGAGAGCATCCAAGCGCAGAGCAGAGGCAGCGATAACCACTGACCGAGCAGACTCAATGCGACCAGCACACAATTCAACCCGGATCCGCGTAGCGTCGGAGGCAATCGTTCGAGCTGAATTTCGAGGGCCTCAGCCGCTCCAACAACGAGCAGCAGTGCCGCCGAGCAGGTCGTGACGATTGCGGCGGTCAGACCGAGAGTGAACAAACGGCCGCGCGCATTCAGAGAGACGATCCAGATTCCGATCCCGGCCGTCGCGAACCCGCAGATGGCAAGCACCCAGCGGAAAAACGTTCCCCAGGCCGCCAACTGTTCGACGTTCAATACCTGCGACAGCCCCAGTCCAGCCAGAATTGCGATCAGGGGCAAGCGAATGTCCAAATCGGCTTTGTAGAGAAAAAAGAGCGGCAGCAGTATCTCGCAGAAGATCAATGTCAGACCGACACCGGCCAGCATGAGGTCGTTCCCGACGAGGTGCTCCGGTGCCGATTCGAAGGGAATGAAGACTTCCATCGACAGGACGAAGAGCCGAGTCAGATACATGCCGGACATACTGCACGCGCCGATCAGATACACGGCCGCTTCGATCGAGATGCAGACCGCCAGAGCATTGTACGCGAGAAGGAACGAATCTGAGTTGACGGTCTGTCGCAAGGAGCGCCGGAGAGCGAGAGATTCCGATCTGACGTTCTGATCTTGCAGCGGCGTTTTCTCGTCCGTGGATTCCGCCGCCACAGATCTTCGCTCCATTTGAACCAGCACATCCAGATCCGGAAAACTCTGCTGAGCCTTTTTTTTCGTTCGGCGGGAGGGTGCGGGAGGAGGTTTCTCCGGAGCCGTCAGCGAGTGCGCGATCGGTGGAATGTTCTCAGCCGGAACGGGTTCGGGTGGCGCCGCCGGTTTCTCTGCACTTGCCGGCGCGGGCGCTTCGACCAGCTTCAGTACGATGCCCGCGGTTGTCAATCGCCCATCAGGATCGGAGACTCTGGTATCGAGGGCGATCTGTTCCCACTCGAGCAGCAATCGCAACTGAGCCATCGAGACCGGGCCGCGGCGGTGGTATCCCTCCCACACGAAAAGCGTTTCGGCGTCGTCAGCTTCAACACCATCGATGTCGGGATCTGAGTTGTCGCGTCCGTCATCCTCGGTCGCCGGGGGAGACGGTTGACGAAATCCGAGTTCGATGCACGTCGAAGCCGAACGCCAGGGACCTTCCGAACTGACCGCAATCTCATCGGAAGCCCGTACCGCCCCTTCGCGGGCAGCCTTGATCAACTGGTTGGCCGTCGCCGGTCCGTAGATCTCGTCGCGGCGTCTGACGTAAAAATATCTCAAACCGACCGACGACACTTAACCTCCATTCAAATCAAATTGCAGTCGAGGAAGGTTCCGAAAATTATGACCAGATCGCACCGAGGCTCCTCGACGACAGGCTGCGGCGTTGATTTTGAGAGATACGGAGGATTCTGACAAATATATTTCAGCATGAAATCGGTTTTGCTGAGCAGATTTATGATTTCCTCTCAGACTGCTGCGGCTGACTTGTCTGAAGACATTCTGGTTTCTGTTTTTCGACTCTGAATTCTGATTTCCCTACCCGTCAGGAGCGTGCAAGGGTTATGCTGAGGGAGTACCTCTCGCTTGAAGCATGATTCTGTCAAGGAAGCAAGCTCTCAGATGTTTCGCCGTGCATTCCTGCAATTCATCGCGGCCGGTTGTTGTCAACCGGCGTTCTGCGCGTTCGGACAGACCACACGCGCAGAGATCGATCTGCAGAAGCTGGTCACTCCCGAAACGCGAAAGGCCGTCGAGCAAGGCCTGCTGTATTTGCAGGACCGGCAACATCCCGATGGAGCGTTCGGGTCGGGAAATTCGTATCGAAAGAATGTCGGCGTGACCGGTTTGTGCGGACTCGCGATGCTGGCGGCCGGCCACACGCCAGGTGACGGGAAACTGGGGGAGTCGGTCGATCTCGCCATCGATTACCTGCTCTCGCAGGCCGACGGAAACGGGTTCATCAACGAACCGGGAGTCCAGATTCACGGCCCGATGTACGGGCACGGTTTCGCGGTCTTGTTTCTGGCGGAAGTGTATGGAATGACAAAGCGCGGGGACCTTCGTTCCGTGCTCGATCGGGCCGTCAAGTTGATCATCGCGTCGCAGAACAAGGAAGGAGGCTGGCGGTACGAGGCGAAACCCGTCGATGCCGATATCTCGGTGACCGTCTGCCAGGTGATGGCGCTTCGGGCCGCCCGGAATGCGGGTTTTTTTATTCCCAAGAAAACAATCGATGACGCGGTCGAATACATCCGCAAGAGTCAAAACTCCGACGGCGGTTTTCGCTATCAGATGGGCCGTCAGCCCGAGAGTGCATTCGCCCGTTCGGCGGCGGCGATCGTCGGTCTGCAATCGGCGGGGATCTACGAAGGTCCGGAAATCGAACGGGGCGTCAACTACATCAAACGCTTCCAGCCGTCTCCCAAAGGGCTTAAACCGTACCAGATCGATCATTACTTTTACGGACACTACTACGCCGTTCAGGCGATGTGGCACGTAGGTGGTGAAGATTGGGCTGCCTGGTACGAAGCGATTCGAGATCAGGTTCTTTCGACACAGAACAAAACCACGGGAGGTTGGCAGGATCGTACGATCTGTCCTGAGTATTCGTCCGCCATGGCCTGCCTGATTCTCGAAACGCCGTACGGATTTCTCCCCATCTTTCAAAAATGACCTTTACCTTGCCCGCACCGCTTCGGCGTATTTCAGCTTTCCCGTCAATCCGTCGTAATACTGAAAAATGACTTGCGGTATCGGATACGCGACGCTGCGCGGTTCGTCCAATTCAATTGGATTGTTGTACACGTTGTTGAGCTGCACGATACAGAACGTCGGGTGCAGCAGGTTGATTCGGGGGATGTCGGACCGGTAGTGCGTCGACCAGCGGATATCGACTTCACGGGGACCGTACTTGAACTTGCCGTTGGCCGGGCGGTCCCCTTCATCGGTCACCCAGTGATTGTTCGAATTGCGCGGACCGGAAGCAAACTCCCAGACATTATCGGTAATGCTGCACACGAAGCTGTTGTGCAGATCGCCCGTCAGCACGAATACCGGCTGCTTGAGTTTATCGAAATGGTCGATCAGCATCTCGCGTTCGTGATAAAACACCGTCCACGCATCGTCCTTGTTGTCGGCTCGAACCGCTCCTCCCCCGACGTGAGGAACCATGAAGTTCACCGACGACACGACAAAAATAAAATCGGCGGTGCTTTCCTCGACGCCCCGCATCAACCATTCGCGCTGGTCCAGACCGAGCATCGAAATGTCTTTGAAAGGGTCTTTCGTGTCGTGAATCATCCGCATTCCGCGCGTATCGCAGACGAAAAAGTCGCAGTTCGCAACCGACATCTTCCACCACGAGCGGCGACCGAGCGAATAGCTGATCTCTCCGTCAGCGTCGGCGGCCGGTTCGATTTCGAGCCGGTGATCGTCGAGCACTTTGACGACGCGGTACACCCCCGCGTTCGGATCGCCCCCGACTCCGTCGAGCGAATTATCGTTGACTCCCGCCAGTTCGCCGCCCCAATGGATGTGCAGATTCGTGATTTCGTTGAAATCGATGCCCGAAAAATCGGTTGACTCATCGACGAGAATGCTGCTTCCCTGTTTGACACTGGCACGCGAGATGTGAACCCGCTGCGTGTGCGGATTGTGGTTCGCCCAGCCGAGATAATCGTACCAGGCGCGGACAGCGACATCCCGGTAGACCGC
>DATKCB010000479.1:0-4744 GCA_035513495.1 Planctomycetaceae bacterium
TTTCGGATGCCGTGCGATGACGCGATTCCGCTGGTCGAGCAGTTCCTCGCGGCTCGGAAATTTGTCTCCGAAGAACAGCCAGTTGGGATGTTCATTCAGTTCGTGCCAGCGTTCGTTGTGGGCGTCGAGCGGCGTAAAAAAGGCTGCCGGGTCGGATGTATGGATCATCACGGGTTTGTGGAATTCCGCGCAGACCTTCCAAATCGGATCGAGCGAGGGATCGTCGATTGCCAATAGTTCCCCGTTCTTGCGGCGATAATAAAGACCGAGCGACTTATGGAACTTGAGTCCCTTCGCGCCGGCCTCAAAACTTTTTCGCAGCCGATCCGTTTCGCGTTTCGTCCAGCCCTCTTCTTCGAAGCCGTTGAAGTCAAGCAGGGCGAACGTCAGAAAGCGTCCGGGATGAGCTTCGTCGAGTGCTTCCAGCGTTTCCTGCAGTTTCTCGTCCCAACCTCCGTCGAGATTGACGACCGTTTGCACACCCGCGTCGTCCATCGCTTCGAGATAATTCTCGACGCGTTGTTTGGTCAATGTTTTATTCCCGCCTCCCAGATGATTGTGCACGTCGATCACCGGGAATCTCGGTTTGTTGACGTTCGTCACCTTGGTCTTCAGCATCGACTTCGGTTTCCAGTCGCGAAGCTTCAAATCGCGAATGTCCTCCTCCTGAGCCGCGAGAGGAACCGCCGCACTGAGGAACATCACACATCCAGCCAGGAGACATCTCTGAAACAAGGTGATTTTCATGGATAATTCCTTTGAACGAACCAAGCCCATTAAAAAATCGATGCACGAGGACATATTATTCAAACTTGATCTTCCCATATTTTTCGATCTCGTGAAAACTGCGGCCGACGCGAGCCCAGTCCCAAGCCGTCGATTTGCCTCCGTCGTAATCGACGCGGTAGAAATTCGCACGCCAGACGTCGCCCGATTGGGGAGGTACGTTCTGCAAAGGTTTGAGAAGTGCATACGGAATGAATACTTCCGCCCGCCAGCCGGAAACTTCCGCCATCGACTTTTGCACGCCCCCCGAAACGCTCACCGCCTTCTTGATTTTGCGTTCGCCTTCGTAGTGCCAGGGACGCCAGCCGAGAAACTCCCCGTTCAGCTTGGGAACCAGAATCGGCAACTCGTATCCGAGTGGTGAGATTTCATATTCGAAGTAGACGGGATGTTTTTCGTCCGGCCAGAAGAAACACTCGTAGACGTCTTCGTTCCAGAGATCGGCAAAGTCCTCCTCCATCGTTGCCGTCAGTACCCGATCCGTACCGTCGAACAAGACGTACAGGCCCGATTTCGAATAGAGCATTTTGATCTGTGCCGTGTAATCGTGAGTTCCCCCGGGACGTTTCTGCAACTCGACCCACTCGGTTTTCTTCCAGGCGTCGGCATCCCCCTTACCGTTGACTGCGAAGTCATCGCATTGCTTCACCTTCAACGTGGGTTGCTCTGAGGAAGTTGTCTTCTCCTCTCCACTCAGAGGGACGCTCCCCATCAAGCAAAGTAAAATTAACACGATCCCAGCGAAAAGTGACTGCTTCATCGGAGTGTTCCTCGACCCGTCTTGAAATCGCCGATTCGGAGGCGAAATCCCTTCGCAACCCGGATCCGTCTGAAGTATGATACTCGCATTCATAATCGAATGCGCCGAGTGGAGAAAATTTCTTGATTCTCGCTGAAACCAACCAGCTCGCGTTCGCGGATCTCGCCGTGATCGCCGCGTATCTTCTGGGAACGATCGGTCTCGGATTGTACATCGGCCGGAAGATGAAAACCGGGACCGACTTCTTTCTTGCGGGACGGCAACTCCCGTGGTGGGCCATCGGCATGTCGCTCGTCGCGACGGACATCGGCGGGACCGACATCATCGGGGTCGGAGGTGCCGCCTACAAGCACGGTTTGGCAGTCGCGAATTTCGAATGGATCGGCTGCGTCCCCGCGATGATCGTCGCATCGTTCATCTTCATTCCATTTCTCTATCGGACCGGCGTTTTCACGATTCCTGAGTATCTCGAACGCCGCTACAACGCGACTGTCCGCTCGATTGTCGCGAGTTGCTGGCTGATCTTCATGGCATGCAATCTCGGCATCATGCTCCTGGCGTCTTCAAAAATGATGTCTCCCCTGCTCAACATCGAAGTCGCTTATTGCATCTGGGCCACGGCCGGTCTGGTCGGATTCTATACGTGCGTCGGCGGACTGGCGGCGGTGGTCTACACGGACGTGATTCAGTGCGCTGTGATGATTGCCGGCTGCCTGATGGTGCTCGTCCTGGGTCTGTCCCGAGTGGGAGGCTGGGACGGTCTGCAGGAACGATTGGCCGCAGCCGAAGCTCAACAAGTTGAGCAACAAAGCCCTGATTCCGGAATAGATGGTCAATCGGCAGACGCCAACACGACAGAGCTCTCCCATCCGATCGAACACACTCAACTGATTCTGCCGGCTGATACAAAAACCCCCTTCCCCTGGCCTGCGATCTATTTCGGACTGGCGCTGATCCTCAGTCCTGCCTACTGGATCGGAAATCAGGCGATCGTACAGCGATCGCTCGGAGCGCGCAGCGAGTTCGAAGCGAAGGCATCGTACGTGTGGGGAGCGCTGCTCAAGAATGTGATTCCGCTGATTATCGCGATCCCGGGCTTGATCGCACTCGCCATGTTTCCCGGAATGAAAGACGGCGATCAGGCTTTCCCTCGCCTGGTCAACGAACTTTTGCCGATCGGGTTGAGGGGACTGTTCGTGGCTGCGTTCCTTGCGGCCCTCATGTCGAGTATCGACTCCTATCTGAATTCTGCTTCGACGATAGTTTCGAACGATCTCTACAAGCGATTTATGAATCCCGCAGCCACCGATGAGAAACTTCTCTCGATCGGCCGATTCACCACGGGAGGCCTCGTTGCGTGGGCTGTCATGTTTGCGTTTCTGCTGACGCGAATGAACGAAGATTCGGGAATCTATGCGATCTTTCAGACGTTGATGGCCTTTTTTCAGGGACCGGTACTGGCGGTGCTTTTGACGGGAATGCTCTGGCGGAGAGCCACCGGAGCTGCGGCGATCGTCGCTCTGATCTGTGGAATCGCGACGTCGATGTCCCTGTATGCATTGAATCAGGAATCCGTTTACACTTACCTGGGAATCGCCCCGCTGTTTCAGATCTCGGAACCGTTCCTTTATTTCTCGGTGTGGGCATTTCTGGTCAGCCTGAGCCTGGTGATTGTCTGCAGCTTGTTCACGCTTCCCGAAAAGGAAGAGAAAAGCGATCTGGTTGTCAGTTGGAGAAGCAAATCGTGAGTCATTCGCTATGACGTTTTTACATCGAATTGGTGAATTCGTAAGAGAGCAGATGCTGGCCGTTCCGTTGCCAGTCGTGCGAGGATTGTTTCTCGCGACGCTGCTCGGATTGCTGATCTGGGTCTGGAGTCTGCCGAAGAGCGTGACGACTCCCCCCGGAGGTGCTAAACGCTGGGACGAGAATCTGAAATTCGGAGCGACTCTGGCGCTCGTGATCCAGATCGTGATCTATTCGGTTTTCTGAAAGCGGGAAAATATCCAGAGAAACGCGGAATCGAGCGTTTTGACCATCAGAGTTTTGCAACCCTCCGGCATACCAGCCAACAGGGCGTGAGAACCTTTCAGCGCGCAAGTCAAAAGTTAATCGATGTTTCGATCTGAATGTGAACTGCAATCTCAGAAATTTCTAAGGAATCAGGAATGCCCCCAATTTTTGTCACGAAAGCGGCTGGTAGTTGTCGAAGTTTCCCCTTTCAGCTTCAGTGCAAGTTTTGGTGGCTGCCGTTACTGTTCGCTCTGGTGGGCTGTTTGACATCCTCGATGAATGTGACGGCTGCCGATCGTCCCAATATCATTCTGGCGATGGCTGACGATCAGGGCTGGGGGGACGTCGCGTATTACGGACATCCCGTCCTCAAGACACCCGTGCTCGACGAGATGTCGCGGGTTGGACTGCGATTCGATCGGTTTTACGCCGCCGCTCCGGTGTGCTCGCCGACTCGCGGATCGGTGATGACGGGACGGCATCCGAACCGGTTCGGTTGTTTTTCGTGGGGGCATACGTTGCGTCGGCAGGAGGTCACAATCGCCGAGGCGGTCAGGCAGGCAGGTTACGCAACAGGACATTTCGGTAAATGGCATCTCGGCTCGTGCCGGAAGGAAAGTCCCGCTTCTCCGGGAAACAGCGGATTCGACACCTGGATCTCGACTCCGAATTTTTATGAAAACGATCCACTTCTCTGTCATAACGGAACTGTCAAACAGTACCGGGGCGAAAGCTCGATGGTGGCGGTGGAGACTGCGCTCGAATTCATCGACCAGCAGCAGGACAAGCCGTTTCTGGCCGTCATCTGGTTCGGTTCTCCTCACACTCCCCACATCGCGTCGGACGAAATCCTGAAAGAATATCCTGGCCTGTCAGCCAAGGAAGCGAATTATCTCGGAGAAATCACCGGCATCGATCGCGCAATGGGACACCTTCGCAAGGAACTTCGGAGGCGAAATCTCGCTGAGAACACGTTGCTCTGGTACACCAGTGATAACGGTCCGCAAGCTCTTGAGAGCAACCCCGGTTCGGCCGGAGGGCTGCGCGGTCGGAAAGGTTCATTGTGGGAGGGAGGCGTCCGCGTCCCCACGATCATTGAATGGCCTGCTGTTGTGACGTCTCCCCGGATCACCGATGTCGCGGGAAACACGTTCGACATTTATCCCACGCTGATCGACTTGCTGG
>DATKCB010000480.1:0-6891 GCA_035513495.1 Planctomycetaceae bacterium
CGGCGGGATCGAGTCCGTGAACGCGGCGGGAGTACAGACAGTCCAGCGCGACGCCGATGCCGACCGCTTCTCCATGCCGGACTTCGAAGTTGCTCATCACTTCGAGTTTGTGAGCCGACCAGTGTCCGAAGTCGAGCGGACGCGCCTCGAGCGCTTCGAACGGATCTCCTCCGGCCGTGATGTGTTTGATATGTCACGTGGCGGACTCGCGAATCGCGCGGCGGCAGAAGGTCATTTCGCGTTGGCGGATATCGCCTGCATGTTCGGCGAGTTCGGAGAAGAACTTCGCATCTTTCAGCAGCGAAACCTTGACCGCCTCGGAAAATCCACAGCGGAAATCCCGGTCGGGGAGCGTTTCGAGCAGCTTCAGATCGTTAACGACGGCCCACGGAACGGCAAACGATCCGACCCAGTTTTTCTTGGCGAACAGGTTCACACTGTTTTTGACGCCGACACCGGAATCGGCTTGCGCGAGCGTGGTCGTGGGGAGCCGGACCAGCCGGATTCCGCGATGTGCGATCGCCGCTGCGAAGCCGACGGCATCGAGGACCGCACCGCCCCCGATCACGACGATGTAGCTGCGGCGGTCGAGATCGTGCGCGTTGATGACCTTCAACATGCGTTCGAGAATGTGAATGTCGTTTTTGACCGTCTCTCCGCCGGGGACGTATTGAATGTTCCCCGCCAGCAAGAAGCGGGATCGGTTCGCACTGGCGAAGGCATGAATTTTCTGCTTCAGATCGGGATTTGCTTCGGCGACGCATTCGTCCACCCAGAACTGAACCTTGGCGATCCGCCCTTCCGACGATTCCAGCAGATCGGCCAGCATGCGGGAATCTTTACCCAGCACATCGCCGGTGAACCGCAGACGATGGACGAACGGTACGGAAAAAGGAATATCGAGCGACTCGGAATCTGTCATTACTTCGAACCGTCGGAAGGAGGGTCGGTGGGGTGGGTTTCGGTGTGGTCGAACTCAGTATAAGGGGACCGAGACCGAAATGCACATCGGAAATCCTCACAGAGAAGATCCCGTTATTCCTCCAGACTGGCCGAAAAATGTTCCGATTGCAACCGGTGAATGGGGATGAACCGAATTGAGCGCGGAAAGCGGAGCGCCGAATGCGGATTTCGTGGTTGCGATTTATTCGGGTCCGGTTTCCTTCAAGAGCTCGGGGAGGTACGAACTGTCACGTTTGAAAATAACACTGATCTGAAATCCTGCTCCGGTTTCCGACAATTTCCGACAATCGAGATGCCGGAGAGAGAAGTTCGGCGCGTGTCATATTATTGCGGTATTTCCCGTTTTATTTGTTATAATCTCGGTGAGATTCGAGAGATTCGACCGCCTGCAAATGAAAACCCAGCGGGACTCTTCGCTTACAATGAGTGCTTAAAACCCTCTCACGGTTAGTCAGAAGATTTCTGAAACCAACTTCGAGCGGGTCGCGTCTCTGGGAAAAGCAGTTCGATAAAGTGTCCCGCCCGTCTTTCTCCGAAGAAATCCCCGATGATTTTTGATCCTTATGAAGAATGGCTGGGGATCCCGCCCGAGCATCAGCCTCCGTCACATTATCTGCTGCTTGGGCTGGAGCCGGGCGAGAGCGATCCGCAGCAGATTCGCGCCGCCGCCGATTCGCTGCTGCGGAGCATTCGAGAATTGCGGGACGACGAACACGAGGAAGCCGCCCGGCAGATTTTCACTCACGTGAAAGAAGCCCGCGCGTGTCTGCTCGACGAGGAACAAAAACGTTTGTACGACCTGAAGCTGTTCGGAAACGATCCTCCGATTCCATTCGACGAACCGGCGGAACTCGCCGAGGTCGCGCAGCCACGCTCCCGAAAATCGCGGCCCGGTATCGGGCTGCTGCTGGGCTTTCTGATGGGGCCGATCACGGTCGCCGCGGTCTATTTTCTGGTCATCAAACAGGACGAGCCGCCTCAGATCGACAATTCAATTCCGACAGAAACCGTCACACAAATCGAATCGTCAGACGAGCAAACACCTGCGGATACAGGTGGGAAAAACGGAGGCTCCGAGACCGATCGAGGCAACACCGGCAACGGAGCGACAAACGGAGCGACGACTCCGGCCGAGCGTGTGAATTCTACCAAGGTCGAAAATTCCACTCAGTTTGGAACTTTAAGTGATGAACCGGATGTTCCCGAGAACTCCGCGACGACCGAGATCCCCGGCACGAATCCGATCCCGGTCCCTAAAGTACCCCGCCCGAGCGAGGACGATCTCGAAACCGCCAGAAAAACGTTGCTGGCCCTGTACGACTCGCGAATTTCGAACGCGAAAGACCGCGATGCCAAAAAGGCGCTGGCCCGAGAGATGATCGGCGTCAACAAAACCGGTTCGCAATCGGATGCGGAAGCTTACGCGCTGCTGGAGTTGGCGATCGGCGTCGCGACGCAGGCGGGCGCGATCGACGTGACCGACGAAGCGATCTTGTTGCTGACGGCGCGGTTCGACGTTTCGGATTTGCCGTATCGCGCCACGGCCGTCAAAGACTGGGCCGCGATCATTTCGAAAGAATTTCGCGGTGAAGAAAAATCCGCTCGACAGGCGCTTCTGGCGATCATCGCAACCTCGCTTGCCGAAGAAGCCGGTCGGCGAAACGCAAACGACATCGCGGTGGAGCTGTTCAAGCTGGCCAGTTCCCAAACCGAATATGCGGGAGACAAAGACCGCTCCCGCGAACTCTTCCGCAGCGCACAGAACTTCGAACGGCTCGCCCGGGAACGGACCGCGGCCCAACCGCAGATCGACGCCGCTCTGGCCGCACCCGAGCATCCCGAAAAAAACGACGTCGCCGCGGATTTGCTCTGTTTTCAACTGAACGACTGGGACGCCGGGATGCCCTTTCTGTCGCGCGGCAGCAACGAGGAGCTGAAACAACTGGCGCTGCGTGATCTCCAGAATTCCCAGGATGTTCCGACGCGAATCCAACTGGCCGACGACTGGTGGGCGGCGGCGGAAAACTCCGCTCGATCTCAGAAGCCCGCACTTCAAAAGCGGTCCGTGGGGATTTACGAATCGGTTTACGAAAACCTGCAGGGACTCGATTTCGCAAAAGCGACATCCCGGATGAGAGAGACAGGTCCGGTGACGATCACACTTCCCAGTCCCAGAATTCATTTCGATTTCGAACCCAAATCGATCCAGCCGAACGGGAGAACGGCCATTCTCCAGAATCGCATGGGAAAGATCGCATCGGGGGAACTCGTCGGGGGATTATTGGACAAAGGATTGACGGACAAATCCTTTCTGATGAACGGAATAGACCATTACGTACTCTGTCCGAGTACGACTCACGTCATCGATGCCGAAGAGGAATTCACGCTGTCGGTCTGGATTCAGCCCATGCAGCAGCAACAAACGGAACAGGACATCGCGGGTAAATTCGAGTCGGCCCACCTCGCCAGCAATCGGGATTTCGGGCTCTACCTGGATTCGAATTACATGCCCGCTGCGTTTGTCGCGACCACGAATCAGTCGTACCCGTTGGAAGTCCGAGGGAATACTCCGGTCTCTCAAGGAGAGTGGACTCATCTCGCCTTGACCTGGAATCGGCGCGGCGCGAGATTGTTTGTGAACGGAAAACCCGTCACAGAAGAGCCGCAAGACTCGGAACCTCTTCAGAGTCTCCGCACGACGCACGACTTCACCATCGGCGGCATGCATCGCCCCCGGAATCGAAACAATTCGCATCGATTTTCGGGAGCGATCGACGAAGTGCGGCTGTTCGCCCGAAATCTCAAGCCGGTCGAAGTGATGTACCTGTATCTGCAAGACGCTCACTGATTCGTCAGGCTTGCCACATGATGTTTTCGAAGTCCCGTGACGGGACGGTCGTTTCGATGGTCCCCTCGATCGGGACGCGATCGAGACTTTGCGTTTTGGAATTGAGTTCCACAAAAAAGTGGACCGAATGTTTCTCCTTCAATCCCAGGTAGTCGAGATCGATCGACAGTTCGAAGATATCGCCCACCGCCGCGACGGCACAGCCGATGCATTCCGTTTTCCGGCCGTTCACGGCACCGATCGTCAGCCCCTCGGAATTGCCGAATCCCGAGATGCTGAACTCGGTTCCGCTCGGCTCGATGAAACGAACTCGGATTTCTTTCAGTTTTTTCAAGTCCGACTCGGCCTTGCCGGCGGTATCGAGCCGTAGCAGAAAATGATCGCGGTTGAAGCCGAACAGCAAACGTTTCGTCAGCCCTTCCGTCACCAGCGTCATCGTCCCGCGCTGGCTGCCGCTGACGTACTCGCCCGCGTTGATCCATTCGAAAAACCGGTCGCGTCCGTCCACTTTAACCGACAGAAAACTCGTCGGCTGCGTATGCACCTGCCGCGTTTCCGTCCGGCAGATCGGGCGGCTCAGCTCGGGAGGAGCGGAGACTCCCAGGAGCGAGTACACATTGTACAGATGCTTGCGGAATAACTGGTCGAACAGGAAATCCAGATCGGAAGAATGATCTTCACCGTACCACCAGAACCAGTCGCTCCCTTCGGCGATGTAGATCTCTTCCCAGGCCTGTTCGATGAGTTTCTCGTCGATCGATTCGGCAGCCTGCTTCTCGACGAGGAATTTTCGCGTCTCATCCAGCAGATCCCAGGCGTCGCGATCTTCCTGATGGCCGATCCAGATCGCGAAGTTGTGGCTGATCCAGCTTCCCGCGAACAGGCGGTTGATCTTGTCTGCAGGGGGGTATTGGCGGAGATAATCGCCGATGCGGTACGAACCGACCTTCGGATGTCTCGCGGTTTCCTGATAGAGGGTGCGGAGGAACTTCACACCTCCGTCGGGATAGTATTCCCAACAGTTTTCCCCGTCGAGAATGATCGGGACCAGTGCGGGGCGCCCGCCGTTCGCATCGACGGTGGCTCGCCCGATCCCCTCCACTTTACCGAGCAGATCGTGGGCGGCATGGGTGGGATCGCTGCGCTGATAGTGGAAGCCGATCAGATCGCTCATCGCATGATCGCGGAAGACGATGCCGAGTTGATGCGTGCCTTCTTCCAGCCGCCAGGGCCGGAACAGCATTTCCGGATTGCGGACGTGTCCGTTGCCGTCGCGCGAGACCCAGCCCCCCGTCGAGTGAGCGAGAATTTCCTCGTCGGTCGCGATCCATTCGATCCCGTGTTGGGCGAGCACCGGAATAATTTCCTGAGAAACGGAACCTTCCGACGGCCACATTCCGCGCGGCTTTCGTCCGAACAGTTTTGTGTGAAACTCCACGGCCCGCTGCACCTGAACGGCAACATCCGCGCGGTAGGATTCGGACGACTTCGGCAGCGGACAGTTCGGCATCGCTTCGCGGGCCGATCGCTTGTCCCAGAGTAACGGCATGATCGGATGATAGAACGGCGTCGTCGTCAACTCGACCTGTCCGCCCGCTTCGAGTTCTTTATGGAGCGGAATGATTTCCGCGAGTACTTCCTTCTGCTTCTCGAGCAGCCAGAGCTTCTCGTTCTCAGTCCAGTTCTGTCCCTGCTTGAGAAACGCCGCCAGATCGGAATCCCGTTCGAACAGCAGCGGATGAAACCACGTCAGGTTATTCCAGACCTGCAGGTCGCGGTACTCCTGCTCGGTAAACCGGTGAATCAGGCTCTTCGCGGACTGAGTTCCGATGTCCCGCTTGAGATACAGTTTCCGGTAGCGCGGATAGGGGCGGATCATATTGTCCGCGTTGGCCATGAAAAAATGGTCGAGCAGATAGATCGCGTCGTCCTCGGACAACCCGTCGGCGGGGGTACGGCTGACGTCGAGGTGCCGGTCGCTGCGGTTTTTTTCGGTATAGGCGAGAATCTGCATCAGCAGACTCGGCACCAGATTGATCGAACAGCGGAACTCCGGCACCTCTTTCAGATGCAGCGCCATCCCGATGTAATCTTTGGTGCCGTGCAGTCGAACCCAAGGCATCAAAGTTTCGCCGGTGATATCGTCGGAGTAGTATGGCTGATGTTGATGCCAGAACAGCGCCACTCCAGCGGTCGGTGCATCCATTTCACGCTCCCGAATCAGGTCTCTCTCAAACTCGAATCAATCGCAGCGAGGTGGGAAGGTGGTTATCGGGTCGAGCGCGCCTCGATCGCCGACTGGTACACCGCCAGATATTTCTCCGCACTCTGCTTCCACGAAAAGTTCTGCTGCATCGCAGCGTTTATCAAGCGATACCAAATTGTCCGGTCCTTGTATAGAGCGAGCGCCTGTTCGACCGCTTCCTGAAACGAATTTTCATCGTACTTGTCGAACACAAATCCCGTGGCCGTACCCGCATCGACGTTCTCGTCGGAGGCTTCGCAGACCGAATCCGCCAGACCGCCCACCCGGTGGACAATCGGCAGCGTCCCGTATTTCAGGCTGTAAAGCTGGTTCAGCCCGCACGGCTCGAAGCGGCTCGGCATCAGGTATATGTCGCTTCCGGCTTCGATCAGATGCGCCAGTTCCTCGTCGTACCCGATCGTGACCGAGACCTTCTCGGGGTATCGGTGCTGAATCTCACGGAGTTTGTGCTCGAAGTACGGATCTCCCGAGCCCAGAAAGACCATCTGCACGTCGCCGGCCAGAATCGCATCGGCCCGGGCAACGATCAGATCGAGCCCTTTCTGATCGGTCAAACGCGAGACCATGCCAAATAGCGCCGGTTCGGGGCGTTCCGGCAGTTGCAGCCGCGATTGCAGTTCTTCCTTGCAAGCGGCTTTGCCTGCGATGACCGAACTTCGGTTGTAGTTCATCGGCAACGAGGGGTCGATGGCGGGATTCCACTCACGGTCGTCGATCCCGTTCAGAATCCCCGTCAGCACGTTCGATCTCGCACGCAGCAGTCCGTCGAGACCGTACCCGTTTTGTGCCGTTTGAATCTCCCGGGCATAGGTGG
>DATKCB010000481.1:0-6199 GCA_035513495.1 Planctomycetaceae bacterium
AAAGCGAACGATTCTCCGCTTTTTCGGAACGACCGTCGTTGAACTCGATGACAGCCTCTGTCCTGCTCCGGGAGCGCCCGAAGGTGCCATCGCGAAGGCTCACGAAACGGCTAAGAAAGATAACTACGTGCTGCTCGATCAGTACGCCAACGCCGCCAACCCGCAGGGACACTACCGCACGACCGGACCGGAAATCTGGCGGCAGACAGAAGGTAAAGTCACGCACTTTGTCGCGGGACTCGGAACGTGCGGTACGATCACCGGCACCGGGCGGTATCTGAAAGAACAGAACCCCGACGTGAAAGTGATCGGCGTCTGTCCGGAAGAAGGACACGATATTCCCGGAGTCCGCAGCAAACGACAGTTGCAGCAGACCAAGCTTTATTTTCCGGACGAATACGACGGAGTCGTCGAGATTTCCGACAAGGTGGCCTACGACCTGACGATGCGGCTCAATCGGGAAGAGTGCATCATCGCTGCGCCGAGTTCAGCGATGGCGCTGGCGGGTGCGTTCGAGATGATTCCCGACGAACCGGGGAACATCGTCGTGGTGATCTTTCCGGACAACATTTTCAAATACGCATCGTCGATCATCCGGCACTTCCCCGAACTGGCTCCTCCTCAATCGGATGAGCAGGGGTCGGTGAACGGTGCGCCGAGCGAGAACGAACTGCTGCTCGCCGAAATGATCGAGAACCTCAAGAATCCCTACGATACGGTCAACGTGAAATCGCTCAACGAGGAACTCGCTCAACCGGACAAGCCGCTGGTGGTCGATATCCGCATTCCGGGCGATTTCGAAGCCTCGCACATTCCCGGCTCGGCGAACATTCCGCAGGCCGATCTCGGCAAGCGGCTTGGCGAACTCCCCGAAGACCGCAACGCACCGATCGTGACGGTCTGCAATATCGGGAAGTTCTCGAAATATGCGACGCTGTATCTGAAATCGAAAGGATACCGCAACGTCCGCAGCACGAAGGGGGGAGTGAACGAGTGGATCAGGAAGGGCTTCGAGGTGGAGTCCGGTTCCGCGCAAACTGCTCCGGCGGACGCATCGTGATTGCTCTCTGGGATCGGATCGCCTACTGGCCGGCCGTCGGGTTCGGCCTCGGGCTGGTTCCGAAAGCTCCCGGAACGTTCGGGAGTCTGCTCGGGCCGCCCCTCGTGTGGGCCGTGATTCATTCGGGCCTTTCGATCTGGGGGCAGATTCTCGTAGCGGTGATTCTGATCCTGCTCGGAGTTCCGATCTGCGCGTCAGGCGCCCGGACGCTCAAGCAGGAAGATCCCGGTGCTGTCGTGTACGACGAAGTGATGGCGTTTTTTCTGGTGTTCATCTGGGTTTCGCTGACCTGGTGGACGGCGATTCTGGGGTTTGCCTTGTTTCGGCTGTTCGATATCTGGAAACCGTGGCCGATCAAACGGGTCGAAAAGTGGCCCGGCGGCTGGGGGATCATGGCAGACGACCTCCTCGCCGGATTGATCGCGGGTGTGTATCTGAAATTCGCGGTGCTTGGGATCGAAATACTCATTCCGGGAGCAAACGGTTGAAATTGCGAAGTTCCCGAAAGGCCGGGCAAATGCACCTCGCACTGAAGGCCCCGTTCGGCTAAAACTGGCTGTCTACTTTGAAGTAATCAGCAGTTCAATCGAGAGAGTACCGGGAAAGTTTCGCTCAATACGGAAGAGGAGCCGAAGTGAAGATGGATCTTCGAGTCACCATGTTCGGCCTGTTGCTGGCGGTCAGCTTCTGTCTGCAACAGCCGGCGTGCGGTCAATCTGAGCCTGATCCCGCGGAACTGGCAGCCGTCCGGTCGGTGCAGCAGCACCTGCAACAGAACGATCTCGCCGCGGCCGAGAAAGAACTCGCCCGGCAACTCGAATTGCACGCAGATTTCGCTCGCGTCCACGCCCTGCACATGAATTTTGCATTCGCTTATCGCAGAGCGAATCAACACGCCGAAGCGTTCCGGCACATGCAGAAACTGGTGGACTACTACGTTTCCGCCAGCGCGAAGGAGCCTCAGCTCTATAAGCAACTGGCCAACGCGATCGTGTCGATGTCGAAGTATTCGCGCGATTCGAACAAGGTCGGTTCGGCCACCGCAAAAATTTCGAACGTCCTCGACGCACTCGCTGCGCGGCAGCGGGAAACTCCCTCCGACGCGACGCTGGGAGCGATTCACGACGTCCGGCTGCGGCTGCTCGAATTTCTGATCTCGATCGAAGATTACGAAGCCGCGGAGGAACAACTCGATCTCGAACTCCAGCAGGCCAAACAGGAGTACGACAATAAGTCGGACGATCCGACTTTCATTCTGCGCCTGTCGAACGCTCTACGTTCCCGGGTCGAGTTGCGGGACGCCGTCGGTGCCGAAAACCTCGAGGACGCGCGGACGCGGCAACTGACGTTTCTGCAATCCAAGGCCGCAGAGAATCCCGCACACGAGAAAATCATCTCGGCGTATCTGGACGCCCACCTGGCTGCGATCAACGCGCTGGCGCATTCCCGCCCCGATGAAGCCGCAAAAGTTCTCGTGCGGACGCAGAAATTCGTGTCGAACCTCGATCGCTCCTCCCGTCCGATCGAGCAGATTGTGCTGATCGCCGAAACCTCGTTTCGCTATCTGCAAAAGACCATCGACGAAGGCCGCATGCACGCGCGGCTGATCGGCAAGATGTCGCCTGCTCACGAGTTCGCCGCGTGGTCGAACGGTCGACCGCTGCTGCCGGAGGAGCTTGAGGGAAAAGTCGTGCTGCTCGACTTCTGGGCGGTCTGGTGCGTCTCGTGCCTGGAGTCGTTTCCGCATCTGACCGAATGGAATGAGCAGTACGCGGGGGAGGGACTCGAAGTGATCGGCGTCACCCGTTTTTACAACTACCGCTGGGATGATGAAAAGAACGTGCCTCACAAAGAGACCGAACGTCCGCTCCCTCAAGCTGAGGAGCTGGCGATGCTCCAGAAGTTCGCCGCGCAGCAGAAGATCGGTTATCGCCTGGCCGCCACCACTCCCGGCAGCACGTACGACGAAAAGTTCCACGTGCAGGGGTTGCCTCAGACGGTGCTGATCGACCGGCAGGGGAAAATCCGTCTGATCCGCGTCGGCACCGGCCCGACAGTTTTTCGCGAGATCAAAGAGACGATCGAAACGCTGCTGGCGGAGAAAGCGAGCGGGGAGGAGAAACTGTCCGAAAAAGCAGCGTCTCCCTAAGCCTTCGGCGACATAGAATTTGCCGCACGAGGATCGACGCGTCATATCGTTTAGAATTGTGGCGAAAGCAATCGCGACGATGTAGACTGTAGAAACCGACGGGGCAGCGTCTCGTCTGCATTTTTGTGCTCTTCACCGAGGAAACGATTCGTGTCCACACTTTTGATCGCCGTCGGCGCGTTCGTCGGATATCTGATTGCCTATCATACTTACGGCCGCTGGTTGGCGCGGAAGATCTTCAAGCTCGACCCCGATGCCGAAGTTCCCAGCAAGCAGTTGCGGGACGACCTCGACTTCGTTCCCACGAAAAAAGAAGTCATCTTCGGACACCACTTCACGAGTATCGCCGGGACCGGTCCGATCGTCGGTCCGGCGATCGCGGTCTTCTGGGGCTGGCTGCCGGCGCTGTTGTGGGTGCTGTTCGGAGCCATCTTCATCGGCGCGGTCCACGATTTCGGCGCGTTGATTGTCTCGATGCGAAACCGCGGTCAAACCGTCGGGGAAATCGCCGGGCGGATGATCACCCCGCGAGCGAGGATCTTGTTTCTGCTGATTCTGTTCTTCGCACTCACGATCGTGCTGGCGATTTTCGGACTCGTCATCGCGATCATCTTCAACATGTATCCCGCGTCGGTCTTTTCCGTCTGGGTTGCCATGCCGATTGCGATGTTCGTCGGCTGGTGGGTCTATCGTCGCGGCGGCAGCCTGACGATCCCGTCGATCATCACGTTGCTCATTCTGTATGGAGCGGTCTATTTGGGTGCCGAAGGCTGGACAATGAAGTTCGAACAGCCGAACCCCGAGATTGCGGGAGTCAATCTCGTCCTCGGCACCGAAACCGTTGCGGAGGAGTTGCCGCTCGTGAACCCGACGATCGCCTGGACCGCCGTGCTGATGGTCTACTGCTTCATTGCATCGGTGCTGCCGGTCTGGCTGTTGCTGCAACCTCGCGACTACATCAACAGTCATCAACTGATGGTGGCGCTGCTGCTGCTCGTCGTCGGTATCGGCGTCGCGGGCTTCACGGGAGTCGCCGACATTGCCGCTTCGACTCCCGCCGTCGTTGCTGACAGCGATCTCCCCGCGCACGCGCCGCCGATTTTTCCGTTCTTGTTCATCACCATTGCCTGCGGAGCCTGCAGCGGATTTCACTGCCTCGTCAGCAGCGGGACGACCAGCAAACAGGTCGCCAACGAAGTGGACGCCCAATACGTCGCCTACGGATCGATGCTCCTCGAAGGGGGACTCGCGGTGATCGTGATCCTCGCCTGCACCGCCGGAGTGGGGATGGGGTTGTTCGACTTCGACAAAGCGACCGGTCATTACACCGCGGTTGTAGACGAGTCCGGATCGGCCGTGGTCGGACACGCCGCCTGGGCGACGAAATATCACGGCGATTGGAACGCGTTCCAATTGCCGCAGACGGTGGGCGCGTTCGTCGAAGGAGGAGCCAATTTTCTCTCCGCACTGGGAATGCCGCTCCGCTACGGCGTGGCGATTATCGCCACTCTGGTTGCCTGTTTTGCGGCGACGACTCTGGACAGCGCGACCCGGTTGCAGAGGTATGTGATACACGAACTCGGTGCGACGTTCCGCATTCAACCGCTGGCGAACAAGTATGTCGCGACGGGAGTCGCGGTTGGACTGGGGTTGGTGGTCGCTCTGTTACCCGGACCGAAAGGGGTCCCCGGAACCGGTGGCCTGATTCTCTGGCCGCTGTTCGGAGCCGTCAATCAGTTGCTCGCGGGCCTGGCCTTCATGGTGACCGCTTTCTATCTGTGGCGTCGCAGCAAACCCATTTTGTTCATCGCGTTGCCGATGCTGATGATGCTCTTCATGCCCGCGTGGGCACTGTTGTATCAGATGTTCGCGGCGGAATCGGGTTGGATACACACCAACATGCTGCTGTTCGGATTCGGAGCGATGATTCTCGGTCTGCAAATCTGGATGGTGATCGAAGCAGCGTTGCTCTGGCCGAGAATCCGCGGCGTTGTCGAAGAGCAACTCCCGCCGCTGCCGGGAAAACCGGCCATTGCGGCGGCCGGTGCCGATTCGATATCGTGAATTGATCTCTTTGATTTTTCAAGCGTTCAGCTCTCTACGGAATGACAAACATGAAACGATTCGCTCTCGCTTTCGCCTGTCTGTTTTCGATCCTGGCGGTCGGGACTGTTTCCGCCCAGGAAAAACTCGCGGTCCTCATCGTCGACGGACAGAATAATCACAACTGGAAAGTCACGACGCCGATCCTCAACGACTTTCTGACGAAGAGCGGCCGGTTCGAGGTCGCCGTCGCGACGACGCCCCCCGCCAAATCGCCCGAAGCCGCCTGGAACGAATTCGATCCGGACTTCTCTCAATACAAGATCGTCCTCAGCAACTATAACGGAGAACTCTGGCCGCAACGGGTCCAGGCGAAACTCGTCGAGTACGTTCAGACCGGCGGGGGACTCGTGATCGTCCACGCCGCTAACAATGCGTTCCCCGAGTGGGCCGAGTGGAACAAGATGATCGGCCTCGGCTGGCGCGGCAACACGTTCGGCGATCGTGTGACGCTCGATGACGAGGGCAAGGAAATTCGCATCGCTAAAGGAGAAGGACCGGGGGCCGGACACGGTCAACAGCACGAATTCTCAATCCGCGTCCGCGATCTGCAACATCCTGTGACGGCAGGGATGCCCGCCGAATGGATGCAGGTCAAAGATGAACTGTATCACGGTCAACGCGGACCCGCGCAGGCGATGCACATTCTGGCGACGGCGTATTCCGATCCCGGTTCCGGAGGAACCGGCGAACACGAACCGATGATCTGGTGGATTCCCTACGGAGAAGGCAAAGTCTTCACTACCGTGTTGGGGCACGCCGACTACTCGATGAAAGGGGTCGGATTTCAGACGACCGTCCTGCGCGGATGCGAATGGGCCGCGACGGGAAAGGTCACGATTCCGATTCCGGAAAATTTTCCCACCGCCGAAAAAGCCACCTCGGTC
>DATKCB010000482.1:0-3255 GCA_035513495.1 Planctomycetaceae bacterium
AATTTGAGCTTCCAAAGGGAGTCCCGCGAGGGACTCCCTTTTTTTGCTCAACGACTCACTTCACTCGATGCGATACAGGGCCTGGTCCGTGCGGAGGTACATCGAACCGTCCGCAACGGCGGGGGAGGCCATGAAGCTTCCGTCGAGTTTGTTTTCCGCGAGCCGTTCGAAGCGGCGGCCCGGTTTGATCACGTGCGTCTTCCCTTCCCGGTCGAAGAGATAGATTCGTCCGTCCGCGAAGAGCGGTGACGCCGAATAGTTGCTGCCCAGACGCTCGCTCCAGACCATCTCACCAGTCTCGGCATCCACACAGGTCAGGATTCCGCCATCGGATACAAAGTACAACATATCGTCAACCACGAGCGGTGAGGGCATCTGCGAGACCCCTTTCTGATAACGCCACTCGATCGCGGGCTTGACGGCTTTCCCCCGCTCGGCGTAGCGGACCGCCAGCAACTGCGATTTCATGAAGCTGGTGCAGAGATAGACGACACCGTCCCGCTCCACTGGCTTCGGAACCACCGAGAAGCCGAGATCGCCGTAGCTCACTTTCCAGAGTTCGCTGCCAGTCGCCGGATCGTACGCGTAGAGCCAGTTCGCAGCAGGAGAAATCACGACCGGCCTGCCTTCAACCATCACCAGGAGCGGTGTTCCGTATGACTTTTTGAGTTGCGGATTTGAATCCATCTCGCCGGAGCGTTCGGTTGTCCAGACGATACTGCCGTGGTCCTTGTGCAGGGCCGCGATAAACTGCCGGTCGCTGCCGTCAAAATGCACGATCAGCAGATTCTCCCACAGAATCGGTGTACTCCCCGCACCGTTCTCCGTCTTGACGATCAATTCGTTACTCTGGTTCGTCCAGAGTACTTTTCCTGTTTCGGTCTCCACGCAGGCCGTTCCGTTCGGACCAAAGTGGCAATAGATTCGGCCGCGTTCGATGATCGGAGTCGGTGAGGCGTAGCTGTTGAGCGTGTGAATCGGCTCGGGACTCTGTTTGGTCATCAGCTCGACATCATGCACGACTTTTCCCGTTTCCCGATCGAAACAGATCGCCCGCATCTTCAGATCGTTGACCACGTCCAAGGGCTGATTCCCGGTATTGGACGCGAGCCGTTTCTCGATCTCCTCCGGGGTCGCTTCTTTGGCCTGAGCGGTGGTGATCCAGACCTGCTTGTTGAAGATCACCGGCGAGGACCAGCCTTTGCCATCGAGTGGAGTTTTCCAGACGAGATGCTCCTGTTCGCTCCACTTCAGCGGGGCCGGTCCCGATGCATGCCCCTGACCTGCCGGACCCCGAAATTGCGGCCAGTCCTCGGCATGGAGTGTGTTGACGAAGAGCATCGGCGTGACGATGGCCGCGAAAATACCTCGCAGGAAAAGTGAAGCGTGCATGCGAATCGGACCTTTTTCTCGTGGGGGGAAAATGAACTGAATACCTGAGACCCATTCCGTACGGGCGTTCCGAACAATCAGGGTATCGAGTCAGAAAGCAGCCGCAAAGAGAATTCGTACTGCGCGATGTTCGAATGAGATTTGGTGAGTTGCCGATCTGTATCGCCAAGATTGAATTCCACGCGCCACACGATCATCGAGTCATGAAGCTCTCGAGGCTGCAATTTCGGAGCATTCGACCGCTCTCGTGCTGCATCCATCAACAATTCCACATATTTTGGAATTGAGCGCGCTTCTAGGTGCCGATATGATATTGAGCCTCACCCCTACCCAGGCCTGAGACCTGCCCCGATGCAAGATTGAGTCCCGCCCCCGCCCCCTGCCGAGGAATTCATGCCCTCCCGATTGTGTGACTACCATCGACGAATGAATCGCCGCGAACTGTTGCAGATCGGCGGGTCGGCTGCGCTCGGAGTCGGGCTCACCTCTGTCGCAGGAACCGCGGCACCGCCGGACGGAACGATTCCCGCCAGGGCGAAGTCGGTGATCGTGATCCATCTGACCGGCGCGGCGAGCCATCACGATACGTTCGACATGAAGCCCGCGGCACCGAAGGAAATCCGAGGAGAATTTACTCCGATCGATACGGCCACGCCCGGTTTTCAGATCTGCGAACACCTGCCGCAACTCGCCTGCCGATCGGACAAATACGCCGTCGTGCGGACGCTCTCGCACGGCGACAACAATCACCTGATGTCGACGCATCACATTCTCACAGGCACCAAACAGCCGGGCGGGTTCTTCGACAAGGTCGCTTCGCGCGACGACTGGCCCGCCTACGCGGCGGGGTTGGCGTATCTCAAGCCGCGCCGCGACGGTCTTCCTAACGGTGTGAACCTGCCGACCTATCTCATGCAGGGAGCGCTCACCTGGCCGGGGCAACATGCAGGATTTCTCGGACCGAAATACGATCCCTGGCAAATCTCCGGCGACCCCAACAGCAAGGACTTTCGCGTCGACAGTCTGACCCTCTCGGAAGGGATCAGCATCAACCGGCTCAAAAACCGGGAGTCGCTGCTCGCGAAACTGAACACTCAGCGGGTCGCGCTCGATCAATTGCCCGAGACGAAGCGCCTCGCCGACGATCAACGACTCGCGTTCTCGCTGCTCACTTCGAGCAGGCTGGCGGCCGCGTTCGAGATGCAGCGCGAAGCGGACGATGTCCGCGACCGGTACGGCCGCCACATGACCGGCCAGTCGCTCTTGCTCGCCAAACGATTGATCCAGACGGGCATACCCGTCGTGCAGGTCAATGTCGGCGGAGCGCAGACCTGGGACAATCACGGCGATATCTTTAACACTCTCAAGAACCGATTGCTCCCTCCGCTCGATCAGGGGCTTTCAGCATTACTCGACGATCTGCACGAGGAGGGACTGATCGACGAAACGCTGGTGTTCATGTCGGGCGAATTCGGCCGCACACCGAAGATCAATGGCGGAGCCGGACGCGATCACTGGGGACCGTGCTTCTTCGGTCTGTTCGCCGGGGCGGGAGTTCAGACCGGACAGGTTATCGGCGTCTCCGATGCCGAAGGCGGCTACCCGGCCACGACAGCGTACTCTCCCGACGACGTCGGTGCGACGGTCTACGCCTCGCTCGGAATCGATCCGCACACAGTCGTCCGCGACCGTCTGAACCGCCCGATCCACCTGAACGCCGGCACGCCGATCATTCCGCTCTTCACCGGTGCGTCGATCTGATTGGACGCGAATGAGGCAGCGACTTTCAGACAACGATGCGAGATGGAATTCGTCATCGCAGTTCGCCGATGGTCGCCACCTCGGCGAAACACGCTGAGAAAG
>DATKCB010000483.1:0-4284 GCA_035513495.1 Planctomycetaceae bacterium
CCCGCGAAAGCGATCGAAAATCTTCAAAAGCGATTGCATGCCGCGTCGGTCTGGACGTGGGGTTTGATTCCTCTGTTCATGGCGGGAGGGGCCTTCGTGGTATTGATTGTCGAACGACCGCTGAGCCGATGGACGCTCGTCGGTTGTTCGATCCTTTCGATTTATCTGGTTCACGTTCCGTACTGGTTCTCGGGGATCATGGATTGGCACTACGTACTCGAAAGCTCGTTGCCGGCGCTGCTGATGCTGGCATACGTGACGTCGGTGATGTGGGATTCGTGGGGGCAATCGGGCCGGCAGGGGTTGCGGCTGTGGTGGTTCGGAATGCTGGCCGCTCCCCTGCTGACGATGTACATCCCGGCGGGAGAGATGTGGGCGGCTTCGCGGATGCGGCTTGCGGTTGAAGAAGTCGCGTTTTCCCGGATCCGTTATCAACGATTCGACGAACTGCTTGCGGAGAATCTGGGAAATCGCAAAGCGCTCGTACTGATCAAACACGATCCCGCTGACGTGCACATCGATTACGTCACGAATGTTCCGTCGCTCGACGCTGCGATCTTGCGGGGGCGATCGGATGAGGGAAAACCATCCGCTGAAAAAGTGAAGGAACTGCAGAATGCGTTCCCCGACCGCGAAATCTGGTATTTCGATGTCGCACATCGCTCGCTCGAACAACTCAGCGTTCCCGTCGCGAAAACAGAATGAACGGCCAGTCGACCGTCAATTGCTCGATGCTTTCGATTCTTCTTCGGTCTTGGCCTTTTCGGGCAGGTCGATGTGCAGATCCCAGGCTTTGAGCCAGGTCAGTTCTTCGAGCGTCATCTTGTCTTTTTCGATCAGCCGTTCATGCATGTCTTTCGGGTGAGCGGCACCGTAGAAAATCCCGATTTTGGTTTTGCCCGCTTTGATCTGTTCCCGCATGACTTCGAGGGCGACCTTGTTCCTTTCGGTGAGTATCGTCGAACCGTTGGGGCCGTTGAGCGCGTCGAGCATGATGTCGCTGCTACCCAACTCCTGAGCCAATGCCCGCTTGAGGACGACCGGCCCGTTCTTTCGATCGAACAGTGCCGCCAGCAGAAGCGCGTCGCTGACTTGAGACTTTCGTTCGGCTTGTTGCGCCATGCTCGCTCTCATCAGTTGCAAGAACATGGTCAGGGGGGACTCGTTGAGCCGTTTCATCGACTTGGCAAATTCGTCAGGCGACATGTCGGCATGGACGAAGTTTTTCGCCTGATAATCGATCTGTTCCAATTGAAATTCGAGCCGCAAAGCATCCTTCATGAACTTCTGCAAGGCGGAGAGCGGGTTTTCCGTTTCGCGTTTTCCGCCTTTGGGAATGGTTGTTCCCTTGGGAGCGACCAGTTCGTACAGCAGAGCGTCGTATTGTTTGAAGAGCTTTTCCAGCTTGTCGTAGTAGTCTTTTTCGCCGATGTGCACCGCTCCGATCAGGTCCACGACGACGGTTTCCTTGCCTTCCCGTTTGAGCTGATAGCGGGCGATCGCGGTGTCCATCGAGACGAGTTGCCCGTTGTCCGGATTGGTGATGACCCGAATGAACCGCGGGGTATCCTCGGATTTCTTGTCGGATTCCGTGGACTTTTCTTCAGCCAGTCCCGTACGGCAGAGGAGCGAGACGGCGAGGAGCAGAAACAGCCTGGTTCGTGAGATCAGCATTGCTGCGAGCTTTCGTAAATTCAGGGTACAAACGTGTGGACTGCATTATACGCAAGTTCGGGTTTGGTCGCATCTGTTTTTGATTGAAACCACGAAATGCACGAATCACACGAAAATTTTGGAGAGCGTATTCAGATCGACTGGAATCGCACTTTGAAAATGCGAATTAAATGTATGTGCTTGTGGGAAAGGTGCTTACGGCTACTTGTGTCAACTCGAAACTCTCCGCTGGAGATCTCATACTCCAGCGTTACAATGGCGGGTGGTCACGATCTGCTGAGAGGCGGCACGATGCCGTGATTGAATTGACTGGTCTTGCTGAAGGAAGGATTCCATGACTGAGCCACGCCCGTTTGCCCATCTGCATTGTCACACACATTACTCTCTGTTGGACGGAGCGAACCGGATTCCCGAACTCGTGACGAAGGTCAAGGAAGCGGGGATGAACTCGCTGGCGATTACCGATCACGGGAATCTGTACGGAGCGATCGAGTTTTATCACGCCTGCCGCGAGCAGGGGGTCAATCCGATTCTGGGGTACGAAGCCTATATCGCTCCGGGCAAGCGGTCCGATCGCAGCGGGGCTTCCCGGATGAAGGAAGCGAGTTATCACCTCACGCTGCTCGCGATGAATCGCAAAGGGTTCGAGAACCTGCTGCACATGTCGTCGGTCGCATACCTGGAAGGGTTTTACTACAAGCCGCGAATCGACAAGGAACTGCTGGAAGAATACAACGAGGGTCTGATCTGTCTGTCGGGTTGCGCGGCGGGAGAGCTGTCTCAGTTTCTGTTGCAAGATAAGAAAGATGATGCCGACAATCTGATCGCCTGGTACGAACGCGTGTTCGGCGACCGGTTTTACATGGAAATTCAGAACGCCGGATTCCAGATTCAGAAGGAATGCGGCGACATGACGATCGATCTGGCGAACAGGAAAGGCTTCCCGCTGGTCGCCACCAACGACGCGCATTATCTGAATCAGGGAGACGCCCGCGCTCACGATATTTTGCTCTGCGTGAACACTCGGACGACGGTTCACGACGAGAAGCGGATGAGGATGGACAGCGACGAGTTGTTCGTCCGCACGCCGGAAGAAATGTACTCTGCGTTTCCCGATCAAGCCGATGCTGTCGCCCGCTCGCAGGAGATCGCCGACCGGGTCGATATCGAACTCGACCTCTCGACGCCCCACTACCCGGTGTTTCACCCGCCGGAACAGAAAACCGATTCGGAGTATCTTCGCGAGTTGTGTCAGAAAGGACTCGAATGGCGCTACGGAGACGAAGTCAGCGACGTGCACCGCGAGCGGCTCGATTACGAACTCAAAGTGATCGAGCAGATGGGGTATGCGAGCTATTTTCTGATCGTGTGGGATTTCGTCCGGTTCGCAATGGAAGAAGGAATTCCCTGTCAGGCCCGCGGATCGGCGTGCGGGGCGATTGTGGCTTACCTGCTCGGTTTCAGTCACGTCTGCCCGCTCAAATACGACCTGCTGTTCGAACGGTTCCTCGATCCCAGCCGGACGGAGCCGCCCGATATCGATATCGACTTCTGCCGCGACCGGCGGCAGTTGGTCATCGATTACACGAAACAGAAGTACGGTGAATTCAACGTCGCGCAGATCGGCACGTTCGGAACGCTCAAGGCGAAGAACGCCATTCGAGATGTCAGCCGCGCGCTGGGAATCGATCTCGGCCGGGTCGATGCGATCTGCAAAATGGTCCCCGATACGTTGAATATCAAACTGAATACGGTGCTCAAGGAAAGCGCGGAGCTTCAACAGGCGTACGACTCCGACGATCAGATTCGCGAGATGCTCGATCTGGCGATCAAGATCGAAGGTCTGGCCCGCAGTGCGGGAACGCACGCGGCCGGAGTCGTGGTCGCGGACGAGCCGATCTCGAAATACATTCCCCTACAGACGATCACCGGTAAGACCGACATCATCACGCAATGGGACGGTCCGACCGTCGAGATGGTCGGACTGCTCAAGATGGACTTTCTGGGACTGCGCAACCTGACGATTCTCGACAAGGCGATCATCAACGTCAAGCGGCACCATCCCAACCAGCAGGATCTCGATCCGCTCAAGTTTCCGCTCGACGACCGAGAAACGTTCGAGTTGCTGCAGCGAGGTGAGACGAAGGGAATTTTCCAGCTCGAATCGGGGGGAATGCGGGATCTGCTGCAAAAGATGAAGCCGGACAAATTCAACGACATCATCGCGACCTCAGCGCTGTATCGTCCGGGTCCTCTGGAGGGAGGAATGGTGATGACGTACGTCGAGGTGAAGCACGGCCGTCAGCCGATTCCGAAGGTGCATCCGATCGTCGATGAGATTCTCGACGAAACCTACGGAGTGATGGTGTACCAGGAACAGGTGATGCGGATTCTGAACCGCGTCGGTGGCATCGAACTTCCCGCCGCCTACCGGTGCATTAAGGCGATCAGCAAGAAAAAAGAAAAAATCATCGCCTCGTTCCATCAGGAGTATATCGAGGGAGCGCAGCAGCGAGGCGTCGAAAAGAAACTCGCGGAGGAACTGTTCGAACTGATCAAGAAGTTCGCCGGGTACGGATTCAACAAATCGCACTCGACGGCCTACGGTGC
>DATKCB010000484.1:0-8815 GCA_035513495.1 Planctomycetaceae bacterium
CCGCAAGCAGTCGGAAGCTGCTCCGAGCCGTCCGTACGATTCGGAACGGTTGACCGCTTTGATCGATGGTGGCCTCTCGTGGCTCGAACGACATCAGAACGTCGATGGCGGGTGGGGAGATACCAACAAGAGTCTCAGCAACATCTCGACCAGCATGCTTTGCCACGCGGCGTTTCACGCGACGGACCGGGTCGAACAATTTGCGCAGACGCTCAACGAAGCGAAGCGGTACATCGACAAAACCGGCGGGATCGAGGCGGTCATCAAGCGTTATGGAAATGACAAAACATTTTCGATTCCGATCCTGACGCACTGCGCGCTCTCGGGACAGGCCGACTGGAAGGACATTTCGTCGCTGCCGTACGAACTGTCGTGCCTGCCGGCAAATTTCTACAAGACCGTGCGACTGCCTGTCGTCAGTTACGCGCTGCCGGCGTTGATCGCGATCGGTCTCGTGAAGCATCATCATCGACCGACATGGTTTCTCCCCTGGCGGTGGGTTCGCAACCGAGCGAAGAACAAAAGTCTCCGCGTGCTGGAAAGCATTCAGCCGGAAAACGGAGGATTTCTGGAAGCGACTCCTCTGACCAGCTTCGTGTCGATGAGTCTGGCAGGAATGGGACTGCTCGATCATCCGGTACTGCGGAAGGGAATCGCGTTTCTGATCGATTCGGTCCGTGAGGACGGTAGCTGGCCGATCGATACGAACCTCGCGACCTGGGTGACGACGCTTTCGGTCAACGCGCTGGGAGACGATCTGCCGGAAGAGCACCTCGCACCAGTCGCGCGGTGGCTGCTCGATCAGCAATACCAGACGGTTCATCCTTATACGAACGCCGATCCCGGTGGCTGGTCGTGGACCGATCTGCCGGGGGGAGTTCCCGATGCCGATGACACTCCGGGAGCGATGCTGGCGCTGCTGCGTCTGTCGCGCGGTGGCGATCGAGAAACCGAATCCGCCGTCTCGCGGGGAGTCGAGTGGCTGCTGGGTCTGCAAAATCGCGACGGAGGATTTCCGACGTTCTGCCGCGGCTGGGGGACGTTGCCGTTCGATCGCAGTTCGAACGACATCACGGCACATTGTCTCAGGGCGTTGTCTGCCTGGATCGATTCGCGCGAAGCCGACGCCGGACTGCTCGAACACAAAGCGGAGAAAGCGATCGTCAAGGGGTTTCGTTTCTTGTCCAGAAACCAGCGACCGGACGGATCGTGGCTGCCGCTCTGGTTCGGCAATCAGCGCGCTCCCGAAGATGAAAACCCCACGTACGGCACGGCCAAGGTGCTCGCGGCGTATCGCGCGTGCGAGCGTCTGGACGATCCGTGTGCCCGCCGCGGACTCGACTGGCTCGAAGCAAACCAGAATGCCGATGGGGGCTGGGGAGGCGGATCCGAAACGCCTTCGTCGGTTGAAGAAACCGCTTTGGCGACAGAGGTGTTAATCTCCTGCGGACGCTGCGGATCTAATACCAGACTCGCTCTGAACTGGTTGCTGGAGGCGGTCGAGTCGGGACGGTTCGAACAGCCCGACCCGATCGGTTTTTACTTTGCCAAGCTGTGGTACTACGAGGAACTCTATCCGTTGATTTTTACGGTTTCGGCCCTGCAATCGGCGTGTCGATCCGACTACAATGTTTCCGACTCCACCTTGGAGTCCCAACCTCACCGGGCGACGGCTGCTTCTTCCTGAGCAGCGGCCGGCCTGCCGAACAGAAAACATCAAAGAGAGGCTGACGTGTCGATCGCCCCCTTGAATGAGTCAAAAGTCGAACGAGCAAATTCGAACGGATCGCCCGAGAAGGATCTCGACAAGCCGGTCAAACGGACGCGACGCAAGAGCACGAGCCATCTGAAAGCGGTCCCTGAGACGCTCGCGCTGCGCGAAGAGATCAAGCGGGCAGCCGCACGGTACGCGGAAGGTCTCGATAAAACACGCCCGTTCATGAAAAACGAACTCGAAACGTACGGGCGCGATCTGCTCGAACGCATGGAACAACCCGAGAAGTATCTCGGATTCACGATGGTGATGATCGGCAACTTCTTCTGGAAGCGACAGTTCATGGCCATTCCGTTCGACAAGCGGATGCTGCTGTTGCCCCACTGTCTCAAGCACGCCGAAGGGTGCCCCGCCGAATACGACCAGTTCGGTCTCGACTGCGAAACCTGCGGAGCCTGCTCGATCGCCGACTACAAGGTCAAAGCGGAACAACTCGGATACAAGGTTTTGGTTGCCGAGGGTTCTCCGGTTGTACTGAAGATCATCGTGTCGGGATACATCGAGGGGATTCTAGGGGTGGCCTGTCTGAACGTCCTCGAAAAGGCGATCGACAAAGTGCTGATCGCGGGAGTTCCCTCGTACGCCGTTCCGCTCCATTCGGGGGACTGCAAAAATACGTCGCTCGACGAAGCGTGGGTCTGGGACGTGCTCGAAAAATACGAGCCGCTCCCCGAACAGCAAACCTCCAGTTACCTGCCGATCATGCGGGCTTCGAACGACATGTTCGACCGCCGGTTCGAGGAACTGTTGCCAAGCGTGCGGACGGGAGCCGACAAGGACGACGCCTCGCCGATCGCTTTTACTGAGAAAATCTCCTACGACTGGCTTGAAAAGGGTGGCAAGCGATTTCGTCCCTTCATCACGCTGGCTGCGTACGACGCCCTGACTGGTTCGGCCGCCGCAAAAAATGCGATCCAGTCCGAGAAGCTGCGTTCGGAAGCCTATCAGTTCGAGCCAGACGTCTGCCGGATCGCGATGGCGATCGAAGCGTTCCACAAAGCGTCGCTCGTACACGACGACATTCAGGACTCCGACCTGTACCGTTACGGGCGCGAAACCTTGCATCGCACGTACGGGGTCGGCCAGGCGATCAACATCGGCGACTATCTGATCGGAATCGGCTACAAGCTGATCGGCAAGTCGTGCGAAACACTCGGAGCCGCGGCGACGGCGGACATTCTGCAACAGATGTCGTCGGCACACATCAAACTGTGCGAGGGGCAAGGGGCGGAAATGTCCTGGACCGAATCCCGCAACTGGGATCTCCGTCCGCTCGACGCTCTGCAGATCTACGCTCTCAAAACATCGCCCGCCTTCGAAGCCGCGCTCTATTCGGGGATTCGGATGGCGACGGACGACATGACTCCTTACGCCGAGATGATTCCCGCATTCTGCCGCCAACTGGGTGTTGGATTCCAGATCCTGAACGACCTCAAGGACTGGCAGGGAGACAACGACAACAAACTCGTCGCGGGACAGGATGCGCTCTCGTTTCGCCCGACGGTCCTGCTCGCTCTCGCCATGCAGGCAGCCAACGAGAGTCAAAAAACGGAACTCAAACAATTGCTTGATGCCGGTAACTCCTCGAGCGATCGATTTCGAAAGCTCAAGCAACTGTACGAGGAACTGGGGGCGTTCGACGCCGCCGAGCGGCTCGTCGACAAGTCTCGCAGCCGCGCTGAAGGTCTTGCGGAAGAAATCGAAAACGGAGAGTTACGGCAGTTGCTGCACTTTCTGATCGGTACCGTCCTGGCGCACGAGGAAGAAACGAACGCTCCTCCCGACCGTCCGCTTGTCGAACTTCAAGTGACTCCCGTCCGCTCGGCCTGAATTAACGAACGGACCTCTCACTCAAGAGAGATTCGAGGGCGTTTCAGAGTGGTTTCATGTCTTTGAAGTCGTCATGATATGCTCGTGATCGCGGTATGAAGCCGGAGACCTCCGTTTTTCTCTTGAGTCTGACCCTGCATTGTGTTCGACCGATACGCCGATCGCCGGAGTACCCTGGCGCTGCATTTTTTCCTGCTGACCGTGACGGTGTTCGTCGTCTCGTGCCTGATCGGGTGGAAATTGATTGAAGCCGCGCGCGACCTTCCTCCCCACGAACTGCGATTCCCGCACGCGTTCTGGTTTTCCACGATCGCGCTGTTGACGGGAAGTATCGCACTCGAACGAGGCGTTTCGTTCGTGCGGCGGGAACGGCAGGCGGCGTTTCGGTCTCAGCTCATCGTCGCGCTGATTGCGGGTACGCTGTTCGTCGCGTCTCAGATTTACGGAATGTGGGATCTGCTTCACAGCTACGAAGTGTTGTTCACTGAAGCGACGTCGGAAATTTCCCCTTCGCTGGGCGTGAAACCTTACATGTTCGTGGCGGCGTTTCTGCACGCGGTCCACTTCGCCGTCGCCCTGATGTTCCTCACCTATGTGACCCTCAAAGGACTCGGGGGCCGTTACGATCACGAATACTATTGGGGAGTCCGCGTCTGCGCCTGGTTCTGGCACGCGCTCGGGATCATGTGGCTGGCGATTATCCTGTTGTTGCTGGTGATTGTCGGGTAGAGCCTTTACTCCGGTTCGGGCCAGTTCAGGTGTTTGTGGAGGAAGCGGTAGGTCCCCTGGCCGTTGATCGTGTGCGGGCCGTCGAAAAATTCGATTTCGGTCCGTTCGGGGATGTGGAGCTTGGCTGCGTACAGAAATCGGACTTTGGCGTATTCGTAAGCGATCCAGTCGTCCCAGCCGACTCCGTCGAAATGGCCGCGCTCGACCATGAACGGACGCGGTGCGATCAGTGCTGCCATCTCCGCGTAGTTAAACGTGCTGCCGAGGTCCCACTCGAAGATTTCATACTCGCCGGTCCAGACGTAACTGAACGGGTGCCGGGTGCTGGCGTTCTTGAGAACCCATTCGTTGAAGTCCGCCGAGCAGATCGACAGACAATAATCGGTGACGAGGGCGGGAATCCGCATCGCGCTTTTCCCTCCGTACGAGAGTCCGTAAAACGCGATGCGTTCGGGATCGACGTTGGGCTGAGTTTTCAACCAGTTCACAATCTGTTGATGCTGCGGAACCATGATCGAAAAGAGCGTCTTTCCGAGCGGGTATGCTTTCCGTTGCAGCGTACGGAAGCGGTCCTGGAAAATGTAGATGTTCTGGGGAGCGAACGTGATGAATCCCCGTTCGGCGAGTTTGGCAGCGAAATCGTGATATGCTTGATGGTCGTTCAGAAAGACATCGGTCGGACGGCCTTCAAGCCCGTGCTGACAGACGACGACCGGCCGTTTCTCGTCCGGTTCGATCCCTTTCGGCACGAGCAGCACACCGTAAGCGAACACACCGTCGAACAAATCGAGCACGACTTCGTGCCCGGTCCATTTGTCGGTTTCCCAGGTCTGACGCGAGCGGGCGTTGAATTTTTTCAGCGGAAGAGCGAACTCGCCGATGACGTCCTTGCGAAAGATCTGCCGGTAGTATTCGGTCGATTTTTCGTAGGTTTCCAGCGAGGTCGTATCGATGTCGCTGAGAAACGCCTTGCGGACGACCGAGCTTTCGTTCAGCACATCCTGCGTGAAGCGATCGATCTCTGCAATTTGACGCTGCATCCGTTCCGCCTCACGGAATCCGCCGGCGTTTGTCTCCCAAACCCAGGGATCGATGGTGCCGACGCCGATGCGGAGCATCGTCAGGATCGCATCTCGGCTTTCGTTACTGAAGAACGATTTCGAGGTCGTTTCGAGTGTCCAGTTCGGCGGCTTGACAAGACTCAGGTTGTCACCCAATTTCACACCGAGACCTTTGATCAATGAGCGCGCTTTCTCATATTCCGCTTTGGCCTGTTCGTGATTCGGTGTTTCAATGATTGCCGGTGCGCCTCCCTCCCCCGGAAGAACGACGCTTGGATGATCGGTCAGAGCGATTGTGAGAGCGCGGGGGGCAATCATTGCGGCAACTTGAGCGTCTCCGAATTCTGTCAACAAATTAAACACGTTCCTTGCGAGTGGCTGCTGCCAGATGGTTTCCCGGCTGCCGAAGTAGCCGGAGACGTAAGTCGCGTCGATGCGGTTGTCGATGGCCGAAGCGTAAAACGCGAGCAGTCCGCCTTCACCGTAACCGGCGACACCGATCTGGTGCTCCGCATCTCCCTTGGCGTTCGCCCAGTCGACCAGTGCGAGAATTTTCTGCAGTTCGTAACCGATGATGTGCCGGCCGAGTTCGAACGCAGGACGGTACAGATATTCGCGGTTCGACAGATTCGCCCGGTTGTTTCGTTTGCTCATTTCGCGGCTGATCAGCACGGGAACGACCACCCGGCAACCCTGCTCCACCAGGCGTCGCGGGAGCTGTGCCTCGGCGGGGACGCCTTCAGTCAGACCGCACAACTGTTCGGGAGTCTGATCGGCATCAGGCAGCACGATCACGGTAGCGAACACCTCGCGCGATTTCGGTTCGAGCAGGATTCCCTCGCCGTGAATGTCGCCGATGACGGGCCAACTGACGGCAAATGCCGTCGCGTGATCGGATTCCGCGATTTTTCCCGGACGCGCCGTCGTCTCGGCGATCGTCAACCCTGCGAAGGGAATTCGCCGATCCCGAATGCCGAGCAGATGGGCCAGGAGTTGCCGATTGCCGGCGATTGATTTTTCGTAGGCTTCGGGCGAAGACAGATCGCGGTTCCAGAACGATTCCCGCCGTTCGATCGATTCCTCCAGTCGTCGCAGCAGGAATGCATCGCAAGCATCAACCAGTCGCGAGGCGATGTCCCCTTCCCAGGTCAACGGCTCGGTGCCCGGGATGGGATCGGCCAATGACGGCGAAGCATTCGAGACCACCATCACCATCATGCAAGCGCAAATATATTGACGCATCAGAGAATTCCTTCGATCGTGAAATGACGATTGTGAGTCAATGAATCTTATTCCTGAAACTCGTTGAACAGGTCGTGATCCGGCCAGTCGGTGATTTTATCGACGGTCTCGTGCAGAATCGATTCGATCCCGCGCCCGAAGTGCGAGGCGTAGGGGCTCGTCCTCGAATTGAACAACGCAGCAAAGTTCACTCCGTCGGCGCGTCGCACGAGAATCGTGGCCGTTCCCGGAAGAGAGCCGCTGTGCGAGTGGTGCCACTGTCCGTTGCCGTCGGAACGATTCGACCAGCCGAACGAATAATACGATTCCTTCGGCGTATCATCCTCATTGTGGCCGGCCAGCCCGGGAGGTCGGACATGCATCAGTTCGAGACTCTCGGGAGAAATGAGTTTCGATTGTTCCGGATCGTCGAGAGCCACCGCGAAACGCGCGAGATCGACCGCCGAGGCGATCCACGCCCCGTGCGAGTCCATCGCTTCGTGATGCCAGCCTCCATACGGCCAGGGGATCGATTGTCCGACATCCACGGCGTAAACCGACTTCCCCTGTCCCGGATGGTAATAACGAACCTCGTGTGGAAAGCGGCCCGACAATCGAGGATGGCCGATCGTCATGTCGCCAATTCCGGCCGGAGTCAGCACTCGTTGTTTCGTGTACTCTTCGTAAGTCTGCCCGGTCAGCTTCTCGATCACCCGACCCAGCAGGCAGTATCCGTAATTCGAATAAGCGTACCGCTCGCCGGGAGTGAAATCGAGTTTCTGGCCGAACATCACGCGGATGATCTCCGCCGGTCCGGCCGGTGGTGGCGTTCCCAATTCTTCCGCGAACTGCACGGCTCGAAACATCGCGTCGAACGATTGATCCCGGTCCCAGCCGCCGCGATGTTCGAGCAGATGCCGAATCGTGATCTCTTTCAGTCGCTCATCGAACTTTGGTGTTTGCGATTCAAATTGCGCGAAGTCGAGCAGATCGTACACTTTGTCGTCGAGCGAGAGTTTGTCCTGTTCGATCAACTGCAGAATCGCCACGGCGGTGATCGGTTTCGAGATGCTCGCGATCCGGAACAGACTCGTGGGAGTGACTTGCTCTTTCGTACCCACATCGGCATATCCGTACCCCCGCGCGTGAACGAGCCGACCTTTGAAGGTCACCGCGAGTGAACCACCCGGGATGCGGTGCTTCCGCATGTAGCCCTGCATCGCGGAATCGAATTCCGAGATGCCCGGTTCCGGACCTGTCGATACCTGATGAGGAGCCGTTTCATTGCGATAACCGGGACCGCGCAGGATCCTCCCGGGGAGTTTGTCAGTCAGTTTTCCGTCCTTCAGCACCAGTTCGCCGTTGACGATCACAAACTTCATTCCCTCGGACAGTTCGTTCGGCTGTGAAAATGTCGCCTTGTCGGTCAGTTTTTCATAATCGAACACGATGATGTCGGCGGCGAGGTTTTCCGCGATGCGACCGCGATCGTAGGCCAGAACATCGTTCGCAGCGACGGCACTCGCCTGAGCGATCGCCCGTTCGAGCGAGATGGCTCCGAGATCGCGGACGTAATGTGAGAGCAGTCGCGGAAACGCTCCGAACGCCCGGGGATGCGATGCAATCCGCGATCCGCCGGCGGGACCGACGTCGGTGCAGAACGATACGAATTCCTGCTGCATCGCGAGAATTTTATTCGCGTCGGTCATACTTTCGGGAAGCGCGAACGCGCCCGAACGAACGAGATTGAAAAACGTATCCCAGGGATCTTCGTTGACGGCTTGGGCGATCGCGGCGACGCTTTGTCCGACGTGAGGCGCGTAGCGTTCGTCGGAACACTGGCCGATGACCACCTTGTTCCAATCGTTCCCGCAGTGGCGATACCAGTTTTCCCAGCCGCCGGTCGTTTCCATTTCCGTACGGATTTCGTTGCGGAGATCCTGATCGTCCAGCCGTCGAATCAGTTTCTCGCGTCCCTCGGCGAAGTGCCGGGGATGAATGAACGCCGCAGCGCCGAGTCCGTTGTTGATATAAGGATAAATGTCGGCAGTCACCTGCCGTCCCTCGGCACGAGCAGCCTTGATGCGGGCGATGGCCAGTTGCATCTTCCCCCAGTTCTGCCGGCCGGCGGCTTTCAAATGAAAGATATGCACGGGAGCATTCCCAGCACGACCGATCTCGAGCGCTTCGTCGATCGCTT
>DATKCB010000485.1:0-2719 GCA_035513495.1 Planctomycetaceae bacterium
CTGTCTGATTGCGGGGGCCGGACTGACGGCGGTCATCGCAACGCGATCACCCGTACTGATCTGGCTGCTGCCGGGGTTGTGGTCGATTCTCTGTTCGCTGGGGCTGTTCGCCTCGGGTGGACTGTTGCCGAAACCGATTTATCTGGTGGCCTGTTTTTACCTCAGCGCCGGTGTTTATGCGCTGCTGTACGATCATGCGCACGAGGCTTTTTCGTCGTGGACGATGATCGTCACGTTCGGGGTCGGACAATTCCTCGTCGCGGGGGTGTTGTACTGGTGCTTGGAGCGAAAACATGAAGCCTGAACGCTCGGCATCACCCGACGGAACGGGCCGGTTCGCAATGGAAGGTCTCGAACGGGTCATGCACGAAAAGGCCCGTCTCGGGATACTGTCTTCGCTCGTCGCTCACGCCGACGGACTGCTGTTTCCCGAACTGAAGGAACTCTGCGGCCTGACCGACGGGAACTTGAATCGGCACCTCAGGGTCTTGCAGGAAGAACATCTCGTCCAGCTCTGGAAAGCGACCGGCGACGGACGACCGAAAACTCTCTGCCGGATGACGCCTCAGGGCCGCGCCCGCTTTCTCGAATACCTCAGGAAACTCGAACAGATCGTGGCCGAAGCCGCCGAGGCCGCTGAAGCTGCAAAGTCGCCCCCCTCCCCTGCCCCGGAGTTGCGTTCGGGCTGGACGTCAGCGTGACGGGGAGTGCGAAAGGTTGGGAAAGTGCGAAAAGTGTGAAAAGTGAAAACGATGAAATGTACGACGGGAACATTTTCCCGTCGTACGGAATTGGTCTCTGTTTCGACGGGAAAATGTTCCTGTCGTACATGTTCCATTATTGTCGGGCATATCAGGCGTGTCCGTCGTCCAAAACAGATTTGATTTTATCATTCTCTATTTTTTTACCCATTAACTTTGCATTGCAAAGTTAATTCAGGAGAGGTCGCATGCAGGTCATTCGAGCGGACGCGCTGGGGTTTTGTTTTGGGGTGCGGGATGCGTTGGAAGTGGCCCAGAAGATCACCTCTCCCGCAGAGGTCACGATTCGAGGCGAACTCGTCCACAACGCGTCGGTGAACCAGTTGCTGCAATCGAAAGGTTTCGTGATGAATGCGGAACACGAGCGAGAGTCGATCCCCGCGACTCCCCTCGTGATGCTCACTGCGCACGGAGTCAGCCAGCGCGAGCGAGCGCGGCTCCTCTCCGCAGGCAAACAACTGATCGACACCACCTGCCCGCTCGTACGCAACGTTCAGCAGGCGGCCCGACGCCTGGAACAGGATGGGTTTTTTGTCGTCGTGATCGGACGGGCGGGACACGTCGAAGTCGAAGGGATCGTCGGCGATCTCGAACGCTGTTGTGTCGTCGGTTCCGTCGCTGACGTTCAGCAATGGAACGAAGCACGACTCGGGATCGTCTGTCAGACCACCACCCCGCCCCGGCTGGCGGAAGAGATTGTTCTCGCCATCAAGGATCTCCATCCCGAAGCGGAGATTTGCTATCGCAACACGATCTGTCAGCCGACGCTCGACCGGCAACGCGCCGTCGAAGAACTGGCGGACCGGGTCGATCTGATGGTCGTCGCGGGCGGAATCAATTCTCACAATACGAATCAGCTCGCCGAGCTCTGCCGCAGCCGGGATGTTCCCGTGGTGAGAATTCAAACCGCCGCCGACCTCGTTCCTGGTGATTTCGCGTTTGCGAAAACCGTCGGATTGACCGCGGGGACTTCCACTCCCGATGCTGTGATCGAGGAAGTCGAATCGCGGCTGAACGAAATTGGCCAGCACCAGAAAGCTGCGATTCCAACTTCGATCGGCTGGATTGTCTACTTTCAGAAAAACCGGGCGAGCCTGTTGTCGATTCCGTGGGAGACTTTATCTGAGATCACTCCCGAGGAACGTGAGGCAATCGGAAAATCGATTCAAATCTTTCAGCGGGGAGAAAGCGGCGAGGGGTTGCACTTTCTGAAGTGTGCCGAACGGCATTCCCGCGCGATCGCCGATTCGGAGTACGTGCCGGCGCTCCGACTGTTCATCCAGGAAGAACAGCGGCATGCGGCGGACCTCGCGCGGGTACTCGATGCGCTGGGACTCCCCCGCCTCGAACGGGACTGGACCGACTCCTGTTTCCGCTGGCTGCGGCATCGCGCGGGGCTCGACCTGACAATCTCGGTTCTGCTCACCGCTGAAGTTCTGGCGGTCGTCTACTACGCGGCCCTCGCCAAATCGACCCCCTCCCCTGCCCTGCACACGCTCTGCCGCCAGATTCTGCGCGATGAGGTGATGCATATTCGCTTTCAAACCCGGCGGCTGTTCGAACTGCGCGAGAAACAATCGAAAGGTGTTCGCAAACTGAAACTGTTGCTGCAGTCGGCCCTGTTCGACGTGACGTCGCTGGTCCTCTGGTCAACGCACCGTCCGGTGTTCCGCGCGGCGAAGGTTTCGTTTCGGGATTATCGGAGACAGTGTCGGCGAGAGTGGGGTAAGGCGCGCGATTTGATCGAGAGTGAAATCGTTTAACAACAAGCCGCAAGAATCGGGGCAGTTCCAGGCTTGGGGTAGTCGAGAGAGGATCGAGGCCGGTATCATCGAGATCGTTCTGCCGAAGATACACAGTCCACGATCTGGATGAATCCTCTCAGTTGATAGCCAACATGTCCCAAAAAGCAATCTACTCCGAAGTGACCTCTTCACTGTTGGAAATGGTGGCCTCAT
>DATKCB010000486.1:0-4273 GCA_035513495.1 Planctomycetaceae bacterium
GCCGCGAAAATTTATCAGGAAGTCGTCCGGCTGCAACCGGCTCACAAAGTCGCTTTGCATCGTCTGGCGATTCTGTTCGACATGCATGGAAACTTTGACCAGGCCGATCATTATTTTCGTCGCGCCCTGGAGTTTGCTCCGGAGGATCCGACTCTGCTGAACGACATCGGCTACGCCTATCTGAGGCAGCAGCGGCTCGACGAAAGTAAAGATTTTCTGCAGGCTTCGATGAACATCGATCCGGACAATCAGACCACACTGAGAAACATCGGAATTCTGCTGGCGCTGCAGGGGAACCCTCAAGCGGCTCAGGAATTCTTCCAGCGGGGCGGGCTGACCGATGAGGAGGCGCACCGGGAATTCACCTCGTTTCTTTCCTCGATCTCCAGGCCGGGCGAACTGCCGCATTCCACATCAATCGCCGAACTTTCAAAGACGAAGAATACTCCCGCCGTGTCGGGACAGTTCGCTCCTCCTTCCACCGACCTGGAATCGACGTACGGTCTGAAGTCCGATTCAACTCCTCGCGAAACAGACAGAAATGCATTGGACGCTCGCGGATTGCAAAACGTGGCAGGCTCAGCGGGTCTCCCCGCCGGACGAAGGGCTGACCGCACGGGCATCGACGACCGTAACGAATCGGACGAGGGAACGGCTCCTGTTTCGTCGGAACCGGTGACGGGAATGAATGATTTTCATTACGATCTCGAACGGGCGGCGCTCAACTCCGGGCCGGGAGGTTTATTCCCGATCGTCGCGTTCGATGCGTCCGACGATCGACAGCCGAAACTTCGGCCTCCGTTCGCTGGACTGCGGGACTGGAATACCGTTCAACCCGCGGGATTCGGCGAGCAGGACGCTTCCGAGATGCGGGTCTTTCCACCGTACGATTCCAACCCGTCGCGCGAACGGGAGTCACCGTTCATTCATTCCCCGACCGGCCGCGCGTTCGATGCGCGTCCCGAGATGACCGATGCGACCGGGTTTCCGGTCACGCAACAAAACTCGGCCGAGCGGAGCCGAATCACTCCCTCCTACTACGAGTTTCCGGGCACGTCGAACGAACAACGGGGTACGGGATCGTCAGACTATGACGATCCGGCAATTTCTTTTCCCGGAGGATCGGACTATCGCTGATCGGCCGATGTCCGAATCCCGGCAGCGAGACGATCGAGTTGAGAGGCCAGATCTGCTTCACCCGCGACAATCTCGAATGTAATTTCAAGAGCCGCGACGGTCAGGCCGGGAAACGACTCAGCCGGAAGCTTGACGAGATCCTTCAGAGTGGTCAGCAGCAGAGAACAATTCCCGTTCGAAGCGGACTTCGCCAGTGTCTCGATTTCTGCTGATGTGTAGTGGTGATGATCGGGGAACGTCACAAACTCTTCGATCGCACATCCCGAGGCGTCGAGCGACTGACGAAACCCGGCGGGATTGCCGAGTCCGCAAAACGCGAGCGCGGACTGCGCTCGTAATTCTTCGAGAGGAAGCGTCCGGCCGTCCAATGTTCTCCAACCGGTCGGAACGAAGCGGGACTGGACGATGGAATCATCCTTCGCCCAGCGATGAATCTCGGCGACCAGAGCTTCGAGTTGTGTGTGGGAAATCTGATCGCAGCGGGTCACGATGATCAGATCGGCCCGACGAAGTTCGCAGCGAGATTCGCGGAGCAAGCCGCGAGGGAGTACATAACCGTAGCCCCAGGGGTTCGTCGCATCGATCAGACACAGGTTTAGATCGCGCCCGATCCTTCGATGTTGAAAGGCGTCATCGAGAATCAGCACCTGGGCCGAGTCTCGCGAGATCGCCAGTCGAGCGGAAGCAATGCGGTCGGGATTCTGCAGATGGGGCACGCCGGGACAAAGCCGGTCGAGCACCAGCTTTTCGTCGTTCTCTCCGCTTTCGAGCGAGCGGTATCCCCGGCTGAGGATTGCGGGGGAGAATCCACGCGCAGAGAACCAGTTCGTCAGCCACGCGACGACGGGTGTCTTGCCGGTTCCGCCCGTGGTGATGTTCCCGACCGCCACGGTAGGAACGCCGGGAGAGAAGACGGTTTTCAGACCTGACGCGTACAACCGGTTGCGAATCCCCGTCCCGAACGCGTAACCGCAGGAAATCAGATGCAGGCCCGTCCGTAAGCAGGAAGGAACGATCCCGCGTGACTCTCCGGATATCAGTTTGCGATAAGACTCAGTCGCCATGCATCCCTGCCAGATCACAGTGCTCGAACGGTCGAGATCGTAACAGAAACCGGGAATTCGCGAAGGATCATTCACCCGTTATTCAGCGACTCGGGATGCGGAAATCGGTGAATTTCCCGGAAATTCGATGCTCTGCCAAAATATTTTGATCCGATTTCCGGAGCGAACCGTTATCATCGAAGGTGACTCGTTTCCTTTCAGACTGTTCAAGTCCCACTCTTCGAGCCGAGGTTTCCGATGCGCTGTTTGTATCTCACGCTGGCGTTGCTGTCTGCCGGAACTTCCCCGCTGTTCGCGCAGGTTCCCGAACCGGACCAGCAAAATCTGATCAAGATTTCGAAGGCCACGACTCACATCACCAAGCCGCTCGATAAGCAGGGCTTCGCCGATTACACGGCTTATCTCAACCAGACAAACTCCGAGGGAGTCACGGCAGAGAACAATTCCGTGATTCTGTACTGGAAAGCGATCGGTCCCCACTCGGAAGAAACGTCACCGGAATTTCGTGCCAGACTCGTCGAGATCCTGGGCGTCGACGTGTTTGCGGAACCGGGACCGCATCTGGTGAATATCGGACAGTTCGCCCAATTGAAAATCGATCTGGGTGTCGTCCCCAATAACCAGGTGATCTTCGATCAGCAGGGGAAATCGTCCGAAGGCCCGTGGACTGCGGACAAGTACCCGATGATGGCCGAATGGGTCGAGATGAACGAGAAGCCGCTGCAACTGGTAACCGAAGGCTCCCGACGCGAGAAATACTACAGCCCGGTCGTCACCATCAACGAAGGCGATCCGCTGATCGCGACGCTCTTGCCGAACGTGCAGCTTTACCGATCGTTCTCTCGGCTGCTGCAAGCCCGTGCGATGCTGGCGCTGGGCGAAGGCCGCGCCGAGGACGCCCGCCAGGATCTGCTCACGATGCACCGGTTGGCGCGGCATACCGCTCAAGGGGCGACGCTGATCGAAATGCTGGTCGGCATCGCGATCGACGCAATCGCCTATGCGGGAGATCGGCAAGTCGCTCTGCACGGAAACATGACTTCGAAAGAACTCATTGCGTGGAGAAAGGAACTCGCCAAGCTCGGTCCGGTTTCCAGCTTTCGTGATGCGATCGATACGGGCGAACGCTTCTTCGGATTGGACTCGGTGCAGAACTTCGCCAAGGCCGCACTTTCGAACGACGAAGAGATGATTCAGTTCATCTCCGCGCTCGGGTTCGACGGGAACGGATCGTTTCTCACCTCGCTGATCCTGAAATTCTCGATCGACTGGAACGTCGTGATGACTCAGATGAACGAGTATTACGACGCGATGGTCGCGGCGGCCTCGCTGCCGACGCACAGCCAACGCATCGCCGCCTTCGAAAAGCTCGAACAGAATCTGAAAGAGCGCACGAAAGACATGACTTCGGGCGGCAACATCGCCAAGTTCGTCTTTCTCGGAGCGGAGACGCGCGGCCAACAAATGGGGAACATTCTGCTCGCTTTACTCACGCCCGCCGTCAGGCAGGCGCAAGAAGCCGAGAACCGCAACAATGCGAAACTTGCCGCACAGCAGGCGGGACTCGCGATCCTTACCTTTCGCGCCGACACAGGCGAACTCCCCGGACAGTTATCCGATCTGGTCCCCAAGTATCTCGACGCGGTTCCGGCCGATCTCTACACCGAGCAGCCGCTCACCTATCGCACGCAGGGAGCCGAGTTCGCGGTCTACTCACTGGGACAAAATCTGGCTGACGACCACGGCAAGACCTGGGGTGACGAAGGAGTCAACAACGACAACCACGACCACGTGTTTCGCTCGGAAGGGTGGGTCGTGAAGTGATCCCCAATTCACGCCGCCGATTTGTCGCCTTCGGCGGAATCTGATTTCTCCGGGCCGATCTTTTTCGTTCCTTTCCCGGCTTTCGCTTTCAGATCGAACAATCCGAAAATTTCGGACGCGTTCATGCTGAGCGAGGCGTTCGAGTTGTCGCCGTCTCCGAGAATCGCCGCAAACAATTCCCGCTTTTGTTGCAGGACGAGGTCGATCCGTTCTTCGACGGTATCCTTGCAGATAAACTTGGTGACGAT
>DATKCB010000487.1:0-5302 GCA_035513495.1 Planctomycetaceae bacterium
GATCGAGGACTCCCAATACAACAAATCGACCGATCAGTGCGCCTCCTGTGAAACAGATCAACACAAAGAACAAACCCGGCAGGCTCTGCTTTTGCTCCACCTGATTGTTTTCCTCATTCTGCGCCTCCCGGATCTCGGCAGGCCCAAGTCCCTCATTCGAGAGTCGCATCGCAATCGTGATCGCCCCGAACATCACGACTCCCATCATCAACGCCCCGGCGATGATCTGGCAGGTTCGAATGCTGGGAGCTTGTTGTGTCATTTTCTTCGTTCTCGTCCGCAACCGCGAACTGGAACCGCAATTGACTGTCGCGGTCCCAGTTTGTTTGCGGTCAACATTCGCTTATACGTTTTCTCAGTTTACTAATGCGCTGCACCCGATTTCTCGAACTCAGGCGGTGCGTGCCATGCGTTTCCCGACCCAGCGTTCCACTGCGGTCGAGGTGGGATAACCCGCGACCATGGCGATGACCATGATGCAGGCAACTCCCAGCGAGGCCCAGTAATGTTCGTGGAAGGTAGCGTCAATATTCAAAAATGCCGCGGACGCCAGCAGGAATTGACTGACGATAAATTGCCGCTTGTAAACGCCGATCAATGCTTCTTTGTTGGCGGGGAGATCTTCCTCCCCCTCATCCGGCTTGTTCGCAGCCGACAGTTCCATCATGTTGCCGATGAACATTTTGAGAAGTAACGCAATCCCTGCGAATGCGGCTCCAAAGATCGTCCATGTCCCCAACACCGGAGCTTGATCAGCTCCCAACGAATCTGTTGCGAAGATCACGTACGCCATCCAACCCACCGTAGCTAATACCAGCACAGCGCAGATGATTTGGAGTTTCGAAACATCAATGCTCGATTCTTGGTTTCCAGCGTCGTTCATTGCTTCTCCCCTTGGTAAATGGATGTGGTGCCTAAACAAACCTCGTCAACTATACCGATAATTGCCGCGTCAATGGGTAAGGATTTTGTGTTCGGGGTGTTTCTGGCGCTCGACCCTTGAACGCATAACACCACTTCCCCCTCCCCGGCTCCGACGGTGTCGACGACAATAAATGTACGTCCTGTCGGCTGGAGATCCAGTTTCGTTTTTTCATTGACACGTAAAGGTTCGACGACGAGCAGCTTTTGACCGATCATCGAGTCTACCTTCTGAGAGGCGATCACACTGCCTGTAATTCGTCCGATAAACATTGCGAAACGCTCCCTAGTTCGATCTCTTAGTGAAGGCGGAGACAGTTTGACGGGCCACAACGATCTCTTCATTCGTCGGGGCAACCCAGACCTCAACTTTGCTCTCACCACTCGAAATACAACATTCTCCGCTCGCTTGAGCGTTGCATGCGGCATCGAGGTGGAGCCCCATCCATTCCATGTTTTTGCAAACTTCGGCTCGAACGCGTTGGCTGTTCTCTCCAATCCCACCCGAAAACACGATCGCGTCGACCCCTCCCAGAACGGTCAGATAACCACCCAGATAATGCCGGATCGAGCCGACAAAGGTCTTCAAAGCCAGCTCGGCTCGGGAATTACCTGATGCGGCGGCTTCTTCCAGATCCCTCACATCACCGCTCAGACCGCTGATACCCAATAGCCCGCTTCGCGAAGAAAGATCGTCGAGCAGTTCGGAAAGACTCTTTCCGGTCGCCCGCATCAGAACCGGCAGCGCAAACGGATCGAAATCACCGACTCGATTGTTGTGCGGCAATCCCGATTGAGGGCTCATTCCCAAGCTGTTCGCCAGTGAAACTCCTCCGCGCATCGCACACAGGGAATTACTCCCTCCGAGATGGCACGAAATCACACGCAGGTCGTCCCGGCCGAGAAGCTCACCGATGCGGCCACCGAGATATCGGTGGGATGCACCATGAAATCCCCAACGCTGGACTTCGTATTCCGTTTTCCAGTTGTAGGGAACGGCGTAGATCCGATTCTCTTCGGGAATCGTGTCGTGGAATCCTGTTTCGAGCGCGGCCACGAGTGGAATCTCGGGAAACGCCTGTGCGAGTTCGCGCATCGCTCGTGCGTACGGAGGATTGTGCGCAGGAGCTATGTCTCCCAATTGCTCCATCTTCATCAGCAGACTTTCATCCACGATCCGCACTCCGCTCAGATTTCCAGCAAACACCGCCTTGAATCCGATCGCCCCGACTTCGCTGACATCCGCCAGGCATCCATGCTCGGCATCAGCCAGTTGCTGCAGACAGATTCGAACGGCGGCCGCGTGATCGGGAATGTCCTGCTGAAGTTCCTCACGGTATTCGCCGATCTCTACGAAGCAGTGGCTCTCCCCCTGCCCGATGCGATCGATTCCACCGCGCGCGAGTTGCCTCTCTGCGGGAAAATCGAACACCCGGTACTTGAAGCTGGTCGAACCCAGATTCGCGACGAGAACTTTCATACCACGGCTTCCTGCGGACATGCTGCGAACCGGAGGGATCCTTATTTGATGACGAAGTGATCGAGCAGGCTCTGCTCCGGACGAGGAATCAGATGAGCCGAAACGAGTTCGCCCAACTGAGACGCCGCCTTGGCTCCCGCATCGACGGCCGCCCGAACCGATCCGACGTCACCGCGAACGATCGTCGTGATATAGGCCCCGCCGATCTGAACCTGTTTGACCAGACTAACATTGGCAGCTTTCAGCATGGCATCGGCCGCCTCGATTTGTGCGATCAGACCTTTAGTTTCGATCAGACCGATAGCTTCACCCGAACTCATAGTGATGTTTCCTTTGCAGGGTGTACTTGTGGTTGAACCGGAGGCCGAGTGACCTCCCGCCCGTTACTTGGTAGCTTTGCTGGCAGGCAGCACGGAAGCGAGTTCTTCGTGCGGACGAGGAATCACCTGCACGCTGATCACTTCACCGATCTTGCTCGCTGCTGCCGCTCCGGCATCGATCGCTGCTTTGACCGCGGCGACGTCTCCCACGACAAATGCCGTGACGAGTCCGCTCCCGATTTTATCCCAGCCGATCATTTGAACGTTCGCGGCTTTCAACATCGCGTCGACCGCTTCCACGAGACAGACAAACCCTTTTGTCTCAATCATTCCAAGGGCTTCCATCGCTTTCGCCATGACACTTCTCTCCAAGGCAAAAATCAAAAACTCCGGGAAGCCGACCATCGGTCTCCCCCACAATCGGCCGGTCATTACCGACCGGCCCGGCTGCGGTTGTCTTGTTATTCTCAGTGCACTCGACAGGCGCACGGTTCGGGTTTGATCAGTTCGACTTTCGTCGCCCGTTCCAATGCGATCGCGTTCCCTTCGTCGGTATCGAGATGCACTTCCAGTTTGATTCCGTCCCCCGCGCGAACGACGAGGTCTTCCAGAACGGTCGTGCAATCGTCCGATTCCACGCGCAGATGAACCTTTTCGCCATTCCTGACTTTGTAGTATTCGCAATCCGCCGGCCCCATATGGACGTGACGCATCGCCCGAATCACTCCCTCTTCGAGCGTCACCGCACCGTTCGGTCCGACGAGCACGCAACCGGGAGTTCCCTTGACGTTTCCGCTGATGCGAACCGGCAATTCGATTCCCAGAGAAATGCCGTCGGTAAACGCCAGTTCGACCTGGGATTCCGGCCGGCACGGACCCAATACGCGAACGTTGGGCAACATCTTTCGCTTGGGACCGACAATCGCGACCGTTTCTTCGGCCGCGTAATATCCGTCCTGGTAGAGGTTTTTCATCGGAGTCAAGGTCCGGCCTCGTCCGAACAGAATCTCGACATGCTCTTCGGTCAGATGAACGTGCCGGGCAGAAATATTGACCACCAGAGGATTCGGCTTCCCGTCAGCGAGAGTCCTGTTGACGCTCGATCCGCCGATCTGTTCCAGCAGAATCTGGCGCACGAGTTTTTCGACCTCGGCTCGACTGACCTGTGGTGTAGCGATGCTCATATCCCTGCCTGTCATCTCTCGTGCGGTTGTCGTCCGGGATCATCAGTTGCGATCATCGAACGTGTAAAAACTCACTGCTCGGCGATCACTTCAACTCCGTGCTCTCGAACTTTATCTTTCCACTCTTCGCTGACATCCCGGTCGACGACCAATCTGTCCATCCGCTCGAGAGGACACAAATATGCGAGCGCGGAATGTCCAAACTTATTGTGATCGGCGACCACAATGATTTCGTCGGCGGAGTCCATCATTTGCCGCTCCGTCTCGACCAACAGCGTATTGCTGTTGAACAATCCTTTGTCGGTGATGCCTCCGACACTCATCACCAGCCGCCGTACGTTGATATTTTTCAGCGCTTCGACCGCAACGGGACCCAACGTAACTCCTGTTTTCGGATGAACGTAGCCTCCGACAACAATCAACTCGATGTTGCTATGACCAGCCATCAGGTTCGCAATGGACAACGAATTCGTCACAACCATCAACGGCAGATGGATCAGTTTTCGGGCCACTTCAAACGTTGTGGTCCCTCCATCCAGAATGACCGCCTCACCCGGCTCAACCAGACTGGCGGTAATTGCGGCAATTCTCTGTTTGATCTCCACGTTCTGAGTGCTGCGATCCTCGAAACCCGTGAGTGATTCCCCCACATACGCAGCTCCACCCCGCGTGCGACGCACCTGACCTGACCCGTCAAGATATTCCAAATCCCGTCGCAGCGTGGATTCGGAGGCTCCGATCTCGTCAACAAGGCTCTGAAGCGTCACAAATCCTTTGATTTCACAGTACTTGACGATTTTCTCTCGTCGCTCATCCTGTAACATGAGAGTCGCCCCGCGAAAAATCAGTGATTTCAATGCCCCAGAATACACCGATATCAATCATATTCAATCTTAATACTCTACTTTTTTTGATTATATTTGAAATTATTTAACTATTATTGATTTAATATAGATTTTACAAAGTCATTTTCAGCCAACTCTTTGCTTCATTCTCTCAGACGTGGAGGCGAGCCGCTTCTCAGAACTCGAAAAGCAGCCCAACCTGATCCCCTACCCCTTTACCGAATTCGCAAAGTTTCGCCAGGAGCCTGAGTCCGTGCCACGCTCGCAGGCTGACCACCCGGGACAGACCCCGCAGTCCCTACACTACCTTCTCGGCACACCGCGGGCGCAGCATTTATTTCTGAAAAACTCTCTTCCGAATCTGACAGACGGTTTGATTGTAAGAAGTATTCGTCTTCAATAGAGTAACTGCAGACGCGAATACCAACGTCGACCGCTGAAGATCGAGGATGACGATGAAATCCAGACACATGCACGAACTGCCAGAGGAGACGACCGAAGCAACGCGTCGCCAGTTTTTCCAGGATTGCGGAGTGGGAGTGGGAAAGATCG
>DATKCB010000488.1:0-2742 GCA_035513495.1 Planctomycetaceae bacterium
CCTCTTGAGCCGACAATCCCGACACCAGGCCGGCTGCGCAAATCGTCAATAACAGTTGTTTCATCGGATTCCTCCTCAGGTTGAAGTTCGCGTAAACGCGTGCGGGTCAAATCATGCGAGTCATACAATTCTACGTTGCCCGGATCGAGTTCGAAAGTGAGCGTCTCGAAATGTCTCGGAAAGAACGTGTTCTCCGGCTGTTGCGAGTCCGAATTCGTTGAGCCTATAATCGAGTCTGAAAACAAAGTGCAAAAACCGTAAAGAAGTTCCCGATTTGCTTTTGCGAAAGGCCGATCTTGTGTTGGTGCAGATGGAATTATTTCGAATCATAATCAGCGAGATCAGCGAAGGTCAGCAAATCTGTCTGCGTGAGATTGACGGAGAACGCGTCCTGAAGATCATGATCGGAACGTTCGAGGCCACCTGCATCGATCGGCGCGTCACCCAGTTTCCCGAAATGGCGCTCGGTCGCCCGATGACGCACGAACTGATGGCGGGCATCATCGATGCTCTCGGCGGGAAAGCCGAGCAGGTGACGATCACCCAGTTGATCGAGCATACGTACTATGCTCTGATCCGGATTCGAAAGGGAGACGACGTGATCGAAATCGACGCTCGCCCCAGCGATGCGATCGCGCTGGCGACGACCTACACACCGGCCCTCCCGATCTACGTCGAAGAATCGGTCTTGGACGAATCGTAAGGAGACTGCCCTCAGCGGGGAGTGAGGGAGAACTGGAACAGGAGTTCGGGTTTCGGTCGCACACGTCTGATCGCCGAAACCGACCGCCCAAATCGGGGAATTCCGGGTTGTGAGAGTTGCTGAAATCTTCTACGCTTTGCGGGCCGGATGACGGCTCGATGAGCGGGCCGATATCAGGACAAGTGAGGCAAGGATGCCGGATCGTACATGCATGTCGATGACTCAGTTTTGCGTCGGTTGCTCGATGCTGGTTGCCGGGCTGGCGGCCTTGAGCGTTTCACCGATCGTTTCGAGCTTGGGATTGCTGACCGGCTGGATCGTCGCGAGTTCCCTGCTGGCGATCTCGGGAGCCGTGACGATTTCGACGGCGGAAAATCTCCGACAAGCCGCATTCGTCGCTCTGTTGGTTTTGGGTATCAGCGTGTGCTTCGCGCTGTTCCATTCGTTTCTCGATCTCACGATCGCAGGAGCAGTCGTAAGCGCCGAACTGCTGACGCTGGGAGCAGGCTGGGGATTTCGAATGCTGCATCAGGTCAGGACGACTCAGCAGCCGGTTTTAGCCGCCTTCGAATTCGGTCTCACGGCTCCCGCACCCAGACAGGATGAAATTCCCGAGAGCGATCTCGAACGAAGGCTGCTGGCGAAGCTGGACGACGGTGCTTGTCTCGCATTCAGCGATGACGAGGAAGAAGAGCCGCACTTGCAGTTCGAGAGCGCCGACCGTCACGTGGCTCAACGGGTCGAGCGCGGATATCGAGCCGACGGATCGGAGTGGATGGAAGGGATGCTGCTGGTCGAGTTCCAGGCCCGGCAGAAGACTGCCATCGTCCATCTTCCCGTCTGGCCGGCATTCGCCACACAACCGGAAATCCAGAGCGAACTGTTAGGAGGTCCCGATCTCGACATCGAAGTCAAAACGATCCGGCGGTGGGGGATGCGAATCGAACTGACGCGGCGCGCCTCGGGGCTTGATCCCGATTCGGCGGAACTGGCGTTCTTCATTTCCGCGAAAGCGGCGGTCAGGGAAGCCGCGTAAAACAGGATTCCCGCTTTGAAACCGAGGAGACCCAGAGTCAGTTCTCGGTCGACCAGATTTCCAGGACAACAGGAGACCACAAACCGCTCTGCGCAGGATCGCCTTCGTCGGAATGTCGCGTTTCGATCTCGATCAGATTCGTCGGGCGCAACCTGTCGGTCAAATCATACTTTTGTTCGTAGTTCTCAAGGAGCAACATCGGCAGCACTGAACCGTTGAGGCAAACCCGTTCGACTCCTCGAATTCCTTCCAGAGCAAGCAACACCCGTTCATGAGATGCGAGATTGGTCGGAGACTGGAAACGCCGGGACCAGCGGACGCATCCCGCGCGATCTCCAAAACAATCTTTCCAACTGACGGGGGCTTGCACTCGTCCCGACGCCCACGGAGAATTTTCCTCGCCTGTTCGGAGGGGTTCCAGCCACGTATAATCCCACGGTCCCTTCAGGCGGATTGTGTGAATTTGCTTCATGATCGAAGAAAGCTCGGCCTTTCGGTGGTTGCCAGGACTGAGAAAAACAATGTTCGAGAACGGTCGCCGGAATGCCCCACACTCATTCGGAACGGGTACATAACCTCGGAAATCTCCCATAAAATGTCACGAAGTTGAAGTCGGTTTTTTATCGAAAATGTACGGGAACTCCCCATCCGCGGGATTTCACGCTAGTCTCGGTTTTTCATAAAGGCTATACTCATTATGGTTTATCGATGGGAATACCGATCCGAAACTCGAGTGGGAAGTGATTTCCGGCGCGAGTTGGCGGATTGTCTTTCTTGTTACCGATTCGAAGACAGTTCAAAAAGTGATTTTTCTTGCGAGTTGATCTTCCCAGCGACAGCGGTTTGAAACGGTTTTCAAAGAGATTTGAAAAGATCGGATTTGTTACGTCGGGTGAAATCCTCTGGAATCCCATCGCACGATGCCTACACGACGACCTCACATTTCGATCACCTCTCTGACAGACACAACCGATCTCTCGAGCGATACAGTAGCCGTTCAAGT
>DATKCB010000489.1:0-5904 GCA_035513495.1 Planctomycetaceae bacterium
TGGCTCGGAAGCACGATCACCTGGTGGTGTTTCGTCAACACCGCTCTGCTGGGAGCATTCATGTCAGTGGTGATGGTCTACCGCCAGAAATCCTTCGAGAAACACTCGCTCAATTTCCTCGTGATCCTGAATGAGTGGTTCTCGGTCAAAAACCCCGAGAAGCTGGCGGAACTCGCCACCGAACGAAAACCGAATATGTTGCTGCTGCCTTATGGGATCCCGATGACGATCGGATCGATCGCGTATTTTTTTTACGACGGATACATGTACTGAATCGGCCGGTTGCGAATACGAAATGGAGTATCACAACCCGGACAAAAAACTGTTAGAATCGAACAATTTCACCGGCAACAGGTAAAAGCCGAAATGCCGGAAGCGAATCGTTCGACAAACCGCCTGATCGAGGTCGGAACGGCAGCGATACAGGCTCTCCCTAGGGAGAAGGTGGCGATCGAGTACGGGGATACCCCGACTTGCCCGCAGTTAGAAACCAGTCAACGATGATGCGTTGATCAGAAGTCGGGACGGTGGGCTTCCATTCGAACCCGCTCGATATGATGATTGAACCAATTTTGTCGAATTACGAACTCGTTTCGCGAAATTGTCGATGGCAGCGAAGCGATTTCGATGGACGTGTTCCCTTTTCTGGGGCAATGTTCCCTTAACCGGAGGAAAATTACTATGAGACCCAAATCATTAATGCTGTTGCTGGTTGCGGGCGGTTGCGGACTGTTAGCCTTTTGGGCTGCCACACAAAATACGAGTGGAAAAGACCAACAGATGGTGAAAGTGCTCGTGGTCGCCGTGGATAACATCCCGTCGTACGAGCCGCTCAAAGATGAGATGGTCGGATGGCTCGATGTTCCACAGAGCCAAATCGTGCTAGACGCCGTCACGAGAAGAGAAGACTTTCAGGGGAAGGCCCTGAACGTGTCGATGAACAAAGGAGAGATGATCACCAAGTCCAGGTTGACGGACAAATTCAACGCGTCGACCGAAATCCAGAACGGCAAACGGCTCGTGACGGTGAATGTCGATATCTCAACTTCGCACAGCGGCCAGATTCGCCCGGGAGACATCGTCGATGTCATCACAACCTACCAGGTGGGTGAACTGGGAGGGATGCGGGGCGGTACTCAAACAAAAACAAAAGTGGTACTTTCCAAGATCGAAGTGTTCTCGATCGATAGTATTCGTTCCACCAATACTCCGGGTAACGAAGACGTGCTGGCCAAGACGGTCTCTCTGCTCGTCGATCCGGAACAGGCGTTGCCCCTGATGATGGCGTCTCAAAAAGGGAAAATTCACCTCGCACTGCGGAACAAGCTCGATTCGAGCGAGTCGGATGTGCCGATTCTGACGGAGGACGATTTTGACAAGATCAACTCATCCGATCCGGATCTCGCTACCAAATCGGAGTCCGAATCAGTGGCCGTGAATTACTCGGAATCGGAAGAGTACAAACAACAGAAGAAGGAACTCGACCGTTTGAATGATCTCGTGAACAAGCTGAAAGCGGAACAAAATGCTCTCTCGCTCCAATCCAAAATCGACGACTTGAAAAAGATCGAACTCCCGTCCTGGACCGTCACGATCTACGATCGGGGGAAAAAGGACAAAATCGAATTCAAGGAAGAAACCGAGAAGGAAGCGACACTCCCAGAGGCTCCAAAGGGTGATCTCCCGGCAACGGACGACAATACCAGCGGGAATTCCACCACCTCGCCGGAGGGGGATCAACCGATGAATACCGCCCTGAAAGCGGATACAGGCGACAAATGAGTCGGTCAAACTGAAAAAAACCAAAAAAATTTGCCAAATTCGGAACCGGGACTGTGGAGAAACAGTCCCGGTTCCGATTTTAAAGGCTGGGGAACTTTGTGTTCGAATTTTCCCCAATTCAGATTTTTTTGGATTTCGATCGAATCAGATTAAAGTTTGACTCTTCTCCAGTCGATGCGACCGCACGATCGCCGTTGCACGACAACCAGTATCCCGAGGTGAATTATGGTTCACGGACGAATGTTGTTGATTGTTTGGACAACCTTGCTATTCGTGGGCACCGCGACTGCTCCCGTTTCATTTCTCCTCGCCCAGGAAGATGATGAACCCTCGGTTGCTGAGTACGAGGCGATCTTCAAGGTGAACAAGAAGCAGGCGAACCTGCGGATGGTCGAGAAATTCGCGAAAATTCTCGAAACCGACGCGAGGATTCTGCAAGTCGACGGATTCGACTCGGAAGTACTGAACGTGACTCCGCTTTCTCCCAATCAGCTTCGGGTTCAGGCCAACAAGCCTGGAGTCAGCTCGATGCTGATCGTCGATGAAAACAAAAATATCTATAACCTCGATATTTTTGTGATGGGAGATGTGCGGCATCTGCAAGCCTATATCGAACAACTGTTTCCTTATTCCTCGGTCGAGGCCGTGGCGATCGAAGACAGCGTCGTCCTGCGAGGATTCGTCGCCCAGCCCGAACACATCACCGAGATTTCCGACATCGCCGAGCAGTTCTACGGTCGAGTGTTGAATCAGATGAAAGTCGGCGGAGTGCAGCAGGTGATGATGCGGGTGAAGGTGATGGAAGTCCAGCGGACCAAAATGCGGAAGTTCGGGTTCAATTTTACGCGAGTGAACTCCGGCGGTGACACGCTGAGCGTTACTCCAGGCGCCGTCGGTGCGGATCCGACGATCATGTTCAACATCATCTCCTCCAACGGAGCGAGCTTCCTGGGGTTGCTGGAAGCCCTCAAGGATGAAGGGATGCTCGAAATCAAGGCGGAGCCGATTCTGGTCACGACCAACGGTCGCCCTGCCTCCTTGCTGAACGGTGGTGAAGTTCCCGTGATCGTGCCCCAATCGCTCGGAACCGTTTCGATCGAGTACAAGGATTACGGTGTGACCCTGCAAGCGGTTCCGATTATCCTCGGAAACGGCCGCTTGCGGCTGGAACTCGAACCGTCGGTCAGCGAAATCGATCAAGCCAACAGCACAGTCACGGATACCGGAGTCAACGTCCCTGCTTTCGTCACGCGAAAAGTGAATACGCAAGTGGAGATGAAGTTCGGTCAAAGCTTGATGATCGCGGGTTTGATTTCCAAACAGAATCGCGCACTCGCTACGAAGATTCCGCTGTTTGGAGAAATCCCGTGGATCGGGGCGCTGTTCAGCTACAAAGAATTCGAAGAAGTGGAATCCGAATTGATCGTCATGGTCACTCCCGAGTACGTCGGGCCGCTCGACGCCTCCGAAGTGTCACCAATCGAACTGGGCGACGTCAGCGACGCTCCTACCGATCGCGAATTGTTCTTCGATAACATGATCGAGGTCCCGAATTACGGCGGTCCCTACTTCGATTTATATTCCTCTCCGACGGGAGAGTACTGCCCGAAATATCCGGAGATGCACGAATCGAGCGGAACGCTCCAACCCGGTCCGGCTGACAGTCAACTGATTCCGCCGCCGGCACCTGGCAATGGAATTCCTCTCGCACCTCCCGAATCGGCCTCCTGGTGGAATCGGAAACAGCAGACTCCGCAAAAAACGACTGTGGCATCCGAGAGCGATTTCTGGAATCAGGGAAGCCGCCAATCGAACGATTGGACCCAGGTCGAATACAATTCCGAACAGGGAGTGCGTAAGGGCCAAGGCTGGACGTCGCGATCGACCGAAGGTCTCCTGAGACCGTAACCGCAGAAATGAGGCCGCTCGGACGGACCTCGCAGCAAAACTCCAAGGCGACTTTTCAAGTCGCCTTTTTTTATCCCGCAAGCAAGAAAAAGTCACGCCATTGGAAAATCCCGACTCATACGATACATTCCCGGCAATCGGCATGTTCGATAATCAATCCGGTCCAGTTGTCAGGCATCGGGTCGTGAGATTCTCCCTTTTTTAGCATTTTCCGAAACGATATGGTAGAATCTGGTGTTGCGCTGGTCCAAACTGTTACGAGCGGTCGTTGCGTCTTCGGCTGATCGGTCTGGCCGGCGACCGGAGTGGTCGCGGATTCCGGTTTCGATCGGCAAAGGGAGAGTTCTTCGGCAATCGTGCCTGAGACGACTCCGAATTTCTGCCGACGGCCGCATTTGCGATCCGTACTGATATGGCGATTCCCCCAACTTTTGAGCAAATTCTGAGATAATGTTATGTCGGATGTCTTGCGGGTTTCGATCGTCGATCCGAACGACGCATCGCGAATGGTGCTGAAAAAACTGGTTCTCGGAATCGATTCGCTGTGGCTCGAAGCAGACAGCAATCGTTACGAATTCTTTCTCGACGTGATCTCTCAGTCCAATCCTCACATCGCGCTGGTTTCTCTGGATGCCGATCACGAAAAAGCGTTGACCCTGATCTCCGACATTACGCAGCAGTTGCCCCAATGCGCGGTATTGGCGATTTGCAGTTCTCAAGAAGGAACTCTGATTCTTCGCGCGATGCGAAACGGAGCCAAGGAATTTCTCAACTATCCGCTGCACGAGGAGGATTTGCTCTCCGCTTTAGATCGAGTATGTGGAGGCGGACCGGGGAAAGGTCTGGCCAGCGGTGGGCGTTCGGGCGGTAATCGCGTCATTTCGGTAGCCGGGGTCGAAGGGGGAGTGGGTTGCACCGCGATCGCTGTGAATATCGCCTGTATGCTGGCACGTAACGAAAACAACAGCGTCGCCCTGATCGATCTGGACCTCTCACTGGGCGATGCGGATGTCTGGCTCGATCTGATTCCCGAAAATACCGTTCAGGATGTCACCGAAAACATCAGCCGACTCGATTACAGTCTGTTGAAGCGTTCATTGACGCGGCATAAAAGCGGTGTGTATCTGCTGGCCCGTCCCACGCGGCTCGAAGAGAACAGCTCGGTCAGCCCCGACTCACTGAGACGCATGATCGCCCTGCTCAAGGCAACTTTTACACATCTGATCCTCGATGTGAGCAAACATTACGGACCGCTCGAAGTCGCCGCCTTCGCCGCGTCGGATACGATTCTGCTCGTCACGCAGCTCGATCTTTCCGGTCTGCGAAACGTCGTTCGGTTGAATAAGTACTTCGATCAATACGAGGGAATCAACGAAAAGATCCGGATCGTACTCAATCGCATGGGAATGGACGAAGTGGCCATCAGCCTCAATAAGGCCAAGGAAACGATTGGACACGAAATTTTCTGTCAGCTCCCCAACGACTACGCGGCGATGGTCGAAAGCCGGAACAACGGCATCCCGCTTCAGGAGCAGGCACCCAAAGCGCGGATCACCAAAGCGATCGAAGCCGTCGCCAATGTGTTTGAAAACTCCGAAGAGGTCGGCGCGTCGGTCAATCCCAAGAAAAAAGGGCTGTTCGGTCTGTTCGGCGGTTGAGCGGTCTACCGCAGACTCTGTTCCTGCCGATACCCGATGGCTTTCGCTTCAGCCTTTGATCACACCGATCGGCCGCATCCGAGCGACTTTCTGGGACAACTTGGCGTTGTGTACCACCTCGACAACGTGATCCACGTTCTTGTAAGCGTCTGGTTGTTCTTCAGCCAGACCCTTCCAGCTGTTGGAGCGGGCGATCACTCCCCGGTTTAAGAGTTCCTGATCGATCCGACGACCCTTCGACTGGCGAACCGCCGCCGTGCGGCTCAGTTGCCGTCCCGCTCCGTGGCAGGTCGTTCCGAACGTCTGTTGCATGCTCTCCTCGGTTCCGATCAGGACCCAACTCGCGGTCCCCATGTCACCCGGAATCATCACGGGCTGACCGATCGACTGATACAACTCGGGGATCTCCGGATGGCCGGCGGGAAAGGCCCGCGTCGCGCCTTTGCGATGGACCCAGACTTTTTTCTGAACTCCGTCGATCTCGTGCTCTTCGAATTTGGCGATGTTGTGAGCAACGTCGTACACCTGATCCATACCCAGATCCTGCCAGCTTTGC
>DATKCB010000490.1:0-5240 GCA_035513495.1 Planctomycetaceae bacterium
GTGATGTCGATGGTTCGGGTTTTCCATCCCCGATGATCGAGATGCTGCAGCGCGGCGAGTTCCTGATTGGTCAAGACGGGATGCGGTATCAACAATCGATGACATTGCTGTTCGGTGGTTTCGAGCAGATTTCCCTCGGGACCGATGAAGCACTCCAGCGACATGATCACTTCTTCGCGAGTCGAGTCGATCGGAGGGTTCGTCACCTGGGCGAACAGTTGCTTGAAGTAATCGTAGATCATCCGGGGTTGATCGCTGAGGCACGCCAGCGCGGTGTCGTCCCCCATGGAACTGAGCGGGTCCTTCTTGGTGCGGATCATCGGCATCAGCATGAATTGCAAGGTTTCGACCGAATAGCCGAAGGCCTGCATGCGCGTCAGCAACTCTTCGGTCGGATACGCCGCAGGGACATCCCGGGCGGGAAGTTCGCTCAAGCTGATTCTCTGATTCTGCAGCCACTCGGAGTAGGGACGTCGAGTGGAATAGTAGGTTTTCAACTCCTCGTCCGAGATAATTCGTTGCTGCTCGAAATCGACGAGGAACATCTTTCCGGGTTGCAAGCGCCCTTTGAATTTCACGTTCTTCGGATCGACGTCGAGTACGCCCACCTCGCTGGCCATGATCACCCGGTCGTCGTGCGTCACGTAATACCGGCTGGGCCGCAGGCCGTTGCGGTCAAGCGTCGCACCGATGTACTTGCCGTCGGTGAAACAGATCGAAGCGGGACCGTCCCAGGGTTCCTGCAGGGCCGAGTAATATTCGTAGAAGGCCCGTTTTTCTTCGGAGATGCTGTGGTGATTCTGCCACGCTTCGGGAATCATCATCATCATCACTTCCGGGATTTCGCGTCCGGCGTGCAGCAGCATTTCCAGGGCGTTGTCGAAATTCCCCGAGTCGGAACAGGTCGGATCGATGATCGGGAACACTTTGGGCAGATCGTCCCCGAACAAATCGCTCTTCATCACTCCCTGCCGGGCCGAGATCCAGTTCACGTTTCCCCGCAGGGTATTGATTTCACCGTTGTGGCTCATGAACCGGCACGGCTGAGCGCGGTCCCACGAGGGAAAAGTATTGGTCGAAAACCGGGAATGAACCATCGCCAGGTGACTTTGAAAGTCGTCGTCCTGCAGGTCGAGATAGAAATGAAATACCTGTCCCGAGGTCAGCATCCCCTTGTAAATAATCACCTTCGTCGAAAGCGAGCAGATGTAGAACTCCGTTTCATCTGCGATGTCATCCAGATGGATGAGATTGGACGATCGTTTGGCAATGATGAACAGTTGCCGTTCCAGAGCCTCTTTGTCGAGCCCCGCGGCAGCCCCGATGAAAAGCTGTTCGATGTGCGGCTGCGAATCGAGCGCCGCCTTGCCGATATTGGATCCCGCCGGATCGATCGGCATGTGCCTCCAACCGAGGAGAGTTTGTCCCTGTTCCGCAATCATGTGCTCGACGAGCTTTTTGCATTGCGCGCGAAGCGATTCGTCGTGCGGAAGAAATACGTTCCCCACGCCGTATTGACCGTCAGCAGGGAGTTCCAGTCCCAGATCGTTCCGGGCGATTTTGCGCAGAAACTTGAACGGAAGCCCCGTCAACATTCCCGCCCCGTCGCCGGTATTTGCGTCGCAACCGCAACCCCCGCGATGATCCATATGTCTCAGGATACGTTCGGCATCGATAATAATCTGACGGGACGGTTCGCCGGTGATGTTCGCGATGAAGCCGATCCCGCAGGCATCGTGCTCGTGCCGGGGATCGTACAGACCGGTCTTTTTCGGGCGGCCGGGCCGTCCGAGTCTGGTTTGAGGATTTTGCGGTGCGCTGTGGTGATTCATTTTTTGACTCGCTTGATTGTTTCGGAGAGGGAGTCTCCGCATAAATTTTTCCGTTTCCGGCATCGTCTCGGAAAATATGAATTCAAAGAAGATACGGTTGAAAGAGCAATCAGGCCCGATTTGTAACCTGTTTTCGCTCGATGGAGAGAGTTGATTTGATATCGAGTGTCGTGTCTGCCTGAAGCAGTTCGACGAATTTTTTCGCTGCCGGAGAGAGACGTCTCTTCCGTTTCGAAACGATCCCCAGCGGTCTCGTCCAGGAGACATCGCTCAAGGGAATCGCGCTGAGCAATCCCAGTTCGCGTTCGCGTTCGACGGTCTCCCACGGCAGAAAGGCGATCCCGCTGCCGATTTCCACATCTCGTTTGATGTTCTCGATGTTATCGAATTCGTGCGCAATCGTCAGCGAAATACCGGTTTTTTTCAACCATCGGTCCAATTTTCGACGAAACGGCAATTCCTCGGTCAACGAGATCAGGGATTCTCCCTCGACCTCCCTGATCGAGACGCTCTCCCGATCGGCCAACGGATGTCCCGCCGACACGATCAGACTGATTTCCTGTTCCTGCCAGGGTTCGCAGAGAAACTCGCTGCCTTCCTTGGGAAACGAGAGCAATCCCAGTTCGGCAGAATCGTTCCGCAGATGCTCGTACACTTCGTCCGGATGGACGTATTCCGCCAGCACGTTCGCCTCGGGATAGAGTTCCCGAAACTGTTTGACATATCGGTCCATTCTGATCAGTCCGATCGAATAGATCGCCGAGACGCGGACGGTTCCCGTGACGCGATTTTCCATCTCCTGCACGGTCTGTTCGAGCTTTTGCAGCGACGCCAGAACTTCACGGACACCTTCCAGATAGAACTGGCCGGCCTGAGTCAACGCTAACGGACGCTGCGATCGATCGATCAAGCGGGTATTCAAGCGTTCCTCTAACGCCTGAATCGCTTGCGAGATGGCGGGCTGAGAGACATGATGCAGTTCCGCCGCCCGCGAAAACGAGCGGCACGCCGCAACATCACAAAACATTTTCACATTCCGAAGGTGCATCGATGTATTACTTATTTCTTATGTTTTATTGGTGTTGAATAAGAAACGATAATAGAGAATTTTCATCAGGAGCTTGCGAGTTGTCAAGACTTATCACCCAAAACCGTCCGAAATTCTTCCGGCAACGATTCGGTAAAGTCCGCTCCCGAAAGTCTGTCACCGAACAATTCCAGCGGTCGGGATGGAGCGGGTCATGAGGCGTTTGCCGCGTGCATTCAACTCAGTTGAGACGCGGCTTCGACCAGAGTTCGCAGCATCGCTCCGGTCCCTCCCCCTTCGCGGTGAGGTTTATTCCCTTCAGCGAAGGCGGGACCGGCGATGTCGAGATGAACCCAGGGTTTCTTCTCGACAAAGTTTTCCAGAAACTTCGCGGCTGTAATTGCTCCGCCCCAGCGGCCTCCGACGTTCTTGACGTCGGCGACGTCGCTTTTCAGCAGTTCGTTGAACTGGTCGAACATCGGCATCTGCCAGACCGGCTCTCCGCAGGCTTTCGCGGCGGACAAAACTGAATCGCACCAGGACTGATTGTTCGAAAACGCTCCCGAAACATCCGTTCCCAGGGCGACCACGCACGCGCCGGTCAGCGTCGCGAGATCGATGATGCGATCGGATCGTTCGGCGGCGTAACTCAGCACGTCGGCCAGTACGAGCCGTCCTTCGGCGTCGGTGTTGTGAACTTCGATCGTCTTGCCGTTTCGCGCAGTCAGCACGTCCCCCAGTTTATAGGCTTTACCGCTGATCAGATTTTCGACGAGCCCCATCATCCCGATCACGTTGACCTTCAGGCCCAACTCGGCAATCGCCGACATCGCTCCCAGCACCGTCGCCGCGCCCGCCATGTCGCACTTCATGGTGAGCATTCCTTCGTTCGTTTTGATCGAATAGCCGCCGCTGTCGAACGTGACCCCTTTCCCCACGAGTGCCAGCGTCGGCGCGTTCGCTCCCCCCTGCATGTATTCGAGCACGACGAGCCGCGGTTCGCGGTCGCTTCCTCTGGCAACCGCCAGCAGCGAACCCATGTTTTCATCGATCAGACGTTCCACATCCCAGATTTCGCAAGAGAGCGTTTCAAATTCGTCAGCGATCTGCCGGGCGCGCCGGGCGAACGAATCGGGATAGATCTCCTCGGGAGCCCGGTTGACCAGTTCGCGGGTCAGATTGATCGAATCGCCGAGAATGCGTCCTTTGGCAGCCGCCGACCTCACTTCTTCCCTGACCGAGTCCGACTCGATGAGCAGTGTCGCATCTTTGAGCGGATGCCGATCCCGTTCGGTTTTGTAAAGCCCTTGTCCCTGTCCGGCAACCGTCAGGCTGCTTGCCCAGATTTCCGCCTGCAATAACAGAGTCAAATCGTGCGTCGCCGACGAATTCAGCAGCACCGCCGCCGTACCGTTTTCTTTCTCGGTCACTTTGCGGCAGGCCGTCATCGCGGCGTCACGAAAATTAGCCCTTGTGATCTCCGCGGGTTTCCCCAGGCCGATCAGCAGTAATCGCGATGCACTCAAGCCGACAGAATCGGGAAGCACGACGAGTTCTCCCGCTTTCCCCGTCAAATCGTTGCGTTCGCGCAGCCGAGTCAACGCGCCTTGCAGCGCAACATCGATCGCTTTGAGCAGCGGATGAAACTCGTCTTCTTCCGCGACGGTGGCGATCAGCCAATCGGCTTCCATCTCGGTCGGTTTGGTCGATTTGACGTGCAGAGCCATCGTTCGAGCTTTCTGATTGATTCGGTGAGGAGTGATTTGTTTGTCCGATCATCCGGCAGAGCCTCTCAAATGTCAATTTTCAGCTTCCTTAGTTCGCCATTCGAACAGGTGGAGGAAAGGAACTCGTGTAGCGGAATTCGTGAGAATTCCGACGAGTGCGGGGTTGAAGGCGATTCGTCTGAATTCTTACGAATTCAGCTACATTGGGACAAGTTCCTCAGAAGAAAATCATGCATTTCGGTTCCGCGATCGCATACGGTATCCAGCTGCCGCTGGCGATCTATGCCCTGGGGAAATTCGCTTTAAAGGTCGTCGAAAAGCTCTTGAGTTGATCGCTTACCACTTTTCGACCGGACCGTTCGGGACCCGGATCAGCGCTGTCGGCGTAAATGACTCCCGTTCGCCCTGCCGCTCGCGAATCTGTGCGACGATCTCGTCGAATTCCTCGACTGATTCGAACGTCTGCAACCGCGATTCGAGGTCTTCGGGAATCCCCAGTTTCGCTCCATACCACGACGCGAACTTGCGGAACAGCACGCAACTGTACTCTTCGTGCTGTTCGAACATCAGCGTGAAGTGGCGGACGAGAAACGACAGCTTTTCCTCGGAAGTCGGTTCCAGCGGAGCCTCGCCTCGCGCGACGACCCGTTCGAT
>DATKCB010000491.1:0-12792 GCA_035513495.1 Planctomycetaceae bacterium
AATGCAGCGATTCTTTCAAACATGGCCAACCCCGATCGCCAGGAACCAATGCATGACAAAGCTCAGCAGACTGCAAGCGGCGATCCCAAAAGCGAGAACAAGTCGACGATGACGCTGCGGAACCGTCGCGACAAGAAACGAGAGAACCAGGCCGAACACTCCCCCCATGATGAAACCGGTGACAGCACCTCCAGAAGCCAGCCACAGACCATACCCGAGTCCGTAGGCTGCGATGCACCCCAGAACGGCTGAAATCGCACCGAAGACGACACAGCCGAAAAAAGCTCCTGCGAGTTCGAAGTCAAATCGCTCCATGTTTACACTCGAATTCGACGAGAAGTATTCACGGAGGACGCACCGCTGTCTGCCCGCCCGCCCAGAAGAAATGAATCATGGTCTCATTCACCTGTCGGAAATGCTCTTACCTCGACTACGTCAACAAATCAGCCTACCAGATGACGGGGTTGTCGTCGATATTTTTAAGCGGTTCGTCGAAGGTGGTGGTCTTTTAGACACCCATCAGAGCAACCAAAAAAATCCATATCCGGCAGGGCCCGCCCAGTTCGTTCAGAACTGGTCGGGTTGATTTCAGCAACAAAATGTTCACACCATCCGCTTCCGATTACATCTTCCGACCGCAATCTCATCTACCACAACCGGTTCCGTCTTCGTCTGACCTGACACCGAGATCTTTTTCAGCACCCACGGATCAGCACGGCAGCTCTTGTTGCGCAACATTCTCCTGTATGGTAGAGGGCGAATACAACACCAGAACACCGATCGTAGAAAGCGGTGGACGAGAATGTTCAATTTCAAAGTTGCAATGTTCAACAATCAGCGTCTGAATCCTGAATCCCGGCTTCTGAATCCCGTTCACCGCGCAACGGCGAAATGTGAAACACGCAAGAATCCGGAATTTTTCCCCAACTACTTTAAACACGATCAAATCTCCCGGGTTTCGTTCGAAGTTGACAACTTGACAAGTTGACATCTTTCAAAAACGTCAAGTTCGATAAACTTCGAGAGTTTTTGAAATCACGGAACGCGACATATGAAACAAGCGGGGGGATTGTCAAATGTTGAAATTCCAATATCAAAGGAGAGGGTTCAAGGTGGAAGGTTCAAGGTGGAACACGGTCCAGACGGAATCCCGAAAACTCTGCGTCCCTGCGCCCCCGCGCGAGAATGCTTTCCGCAACCATGACGTAGCGTAGGCTTTCAGCTTGCGTCGGAGACACTGCAATAATGTTGTTTCAACCGCAGATTGGGAAATCAACCTCGTGGAGCAGGTTTGTAACCTGCTGGGAGATTACTGTGACCAAAGCCCGTTCATCGTTTTCGCAGATTCAGAAATTTACGCCACGAGGATGCGCAACATCGAATCGTGAAACAACCAAGAATCCGAAAAATTTCATGAACTACTTTAAAACCGATCAAAACTCCCGGGTTTCATTCAAAGATCTCAAAGATGCAAAGATGAGATCTTCCACATTTCTCACCTTTGATAAACCCCGAGAGATTATGAAATCACGAGAGCCGAATCGCGAAACAGACAGGAGGCGGGAGATGTCGGTTTTTCCCCGCAGACAGCGATGTCTACGCCACGAACGCGCAACAAAATTTGCCCCGTACGACGGTGTTCCGGCCCGTCGAGCGAAGGTCCTGATACATCGAAGTCGCCGCCGAAACCCCCACTCTCCCCCTGACCGAGAAGGAGAGACTCTGGTTGGCTCACGCCAGCCGCAAGGGGAACCGCCACCGATAACCTGAATGGACCGATCCGGTCTCTGCTGAATGAATTCTGACTCCTCGCAGCCTGGATTTCTGTTGCGAGATTTTGATCGTAATCACCCATTATTATCTTGTGCAAGAACTGTGAAAACGGACAATGAATGGTCATGCTTTCGAGATCCCACCCGGCTTTCAATCCCACCCACAGTGAGTCCCCCATGTTCCGATGCTGCTCTTCCCTGGTTTTCGTGTTTTGCATGACCTGCTCGGGACTGGCTCAGACCCCCGAGACGGCTCCTGCGAAAGACGCTGCTGACCCGGCTGCGGAAGTCGAAGTTCTGGCAGGTCACTCATACCACGGAGATTTCCTGAACGAAGGGCCGAGGCAGAAGGCGTATCTGATGGGCGGAACCGGAGCGGTGACGTTTCCGGTGACCAGTGCCCACCCCGAGGTGAGAGCGTTTATCGAGCAGGGTATCGGTCAGTGGTACGGGTTCTGGTATCTGGAAGCCGAGCGTTCGTTCCGACATGCCGCCTCACTCGATCCCGAATGCGCGATGGCCTACTGGGGAGCGGCGCTGGCGACTCAGCGCAACAGCAAACGATCCACAAAGTTTATGGAACAGGCGCTCAAACGGAAAGACAAGGCGAGCGAACGCGAGAAGATGTACATCGACTCGCTCGACAAGTTCCTCAAAGCCGACTCTGCCAAGAAGGACGAGCGTGACGCCGAGTATCGGAAATCGCTCGAAGACATCGCGCTCAAGTATCCCGAGGACCTCGAAGCGAAGGCGTTTCTGGCGCTGCAGCTTTATCTCAACAAAAAAGACGGATACAACCTCGCCGCCGACGGATTGATGCAACAGATTTTCCAGGTCGAACCGCTGCACCCGGCACACCATTTCTGCATTCACTTGTGGGATTACAAGAAGCCCGAGAACGCGCTCGCTTCTTCCGCTCGATGCGGACAAGGATCCCCCTCGATTGCCCACATGTGGCACATGCCGGGGCACATCTACTCGCGGCTCAAACGCTACGAAGACGCCTGCTGGCAACAGGAAGCCTCCGCCCGGGTCGATCACGCACACATGATCCGCGACCGGCTGCTGCCCGACGAAATTCACAACTTCGCGCACAACAACGAATGGCTGATCAGAAATCTGAACTATGTCGGCCGGGTTCACGACGCAGTCGAGCTGTCCAAAAACATGATCGAGCTTCCTCGGCACCCGAAGTACAACTCGCTCAACAACGGGAGTAGTCATTACGGGAGAATGCGGCTGTTCGAAACGCTCGGACAGAATGAACTGTGGGGAGAGACGGTCGCGTTGTGCCGGTCGTCCTATCTGGAACCGACCGACGCGCTCCTCGAACAGATCAAACGATCGCGGCATCTGGGGATCGCTCTCGCAATGACGGGAGAGTCCGCCGCTGCCGAAATCGAACTCGCTTCGCTGCGGGAAATACTCGACGCGGAGACGAAAAAACGGGACGCTGCGCGCGACGCGGCCGAAACCAAAGCCATCGACGACCTGCTCAAGCAGGAATGGGCGAAAAAATCCAAAGAGGTCTCCCAACTCGAAGCAGACGCACCGCTCGTCGCGGATCGTTTCGAACTCCCGAAGACCAAGCGCGAGGAACTGATCAACAATCACAAGAAAGAGATCGATAAGGCGAAACAGAACGCGACTCGAACCCTCGATCGTAACGTGCGCGAATCCGAACAAGCGATCCAGGCGATCGAAGCGTATCTCGCGATCGCTCGGGACGATTACGCATCCGCGTTGCCGCTGCTGAGAAAAGCAGGACAGATCGATCAATTCGTACTCGCACTCGTGCAACACCGGGCGGGTGAGGCCAAGCCCGCGTTGGAAGAAGCCCGGAAACAGATCGGCAAGAAGAAAAACGAGGTTCTACCGCAAGCCCGGTTTGTCGAACTGCTCTGGCTCGACAACCAGCGGGACGAAGCGCTCAAGGAATTCGAAAAGCTGCGGAACATGTCGTCTTCGATCGACATCGACGCTCCCGTCTTCAGCCGGTTAGCTCCGATCGCGCAGGAACTGGGGCTGCCGTCCGACTGGCGAATTGTTGCCGCGCCCCGCGACGATGTCGGCGACCGCCCCGCACTCGATTCGCTCGGCCCGTTTCGCTGGAGCCCGTACGCGGCTCCCGAGTGGAAACTGGCCGATGCGGAAAACAAGGAACATTCCCTCGCACAGTTCAGGGGTAAACCCGTCGTGGTGATCTTTTACCTCGGCCACGGATGTCTGCACTGCGTCGAGCAGTTGCAGGCTTTTGCTCCCAAACACAAGGAATTCCAGGCGGCGGGCATCGAACTGATCGCGATCAGTTCCGAGAGTCACGACGATCTGAAAATCTCGGTGGATCGATACGGAGAGGAACCGCTCCCGTTCCCGCTCGTTTCGAATCACGACCTGGACGTTTTCAAACAGTGGCGCGTTTACGACGATTTCGAGCAACAACCGCTGCACGGATCGTTTCTCATCGATCCCGCCGGGCGCGTGCTGTGGCAGGACATCAGCTACGAACCGTTCATGGATCCCACCTTCGTGATCGCTGAGGCGAAACGACTGCTCGACCAGCAGAAAGTCCCCGGACACCTTCAAACGGCGAAGTGATCGGTCATCAGGCCCATGTTCAACAGAAACGAAACGACGATGTTACTTGCCCGTATCAACTCATACGCTTGCTGGTGCTGTCTCACGCTTTTGGGATCCCTGGGGTGTGGGGGTGACTTTCCTAAACAGCGAAGCACTGAAACCGATATCGATTTGAGCGCGCAATCGATTGTGAGCGGGCAGTCGTTCGCGGAAGCCCGAAGCGGTTTTCAGACGCGCATCGTGCGTCAGATTCGAGCGGATTATCCCACGCCCCCACCGCCGCCCGAATTGTTCGAACTGGTAAAGTACAATTCGCCTGCGGGAGCGCTCGATGCCTATGTCTCCCCCGATCCCGGCGACGGGGCGAAGCATCCCGCGATCGTGTGGATTTTCGGAGGATTCGATAACAGCATCAATGAAACCGCGTGGGAGGACGCTCCCCCCGAGAACGATCAATCGGCGAGAGCGTTTCGGGAAGCAGGTCTCATCATGCTGTATCCCTCGTTTCGAGGAGGGAATCAGAATCCCGGAACCATCGAATCGTTTTCTGGCGAAGTCGATGACGTGCTGGCCGCGGCAGAGTATTTATCCCGGCTGAAATATGTCGATCCGAATCGAATCTATCTGGGGGGACACAGTACCGGCGGAACGCTGGCTTTGTTGGTTGCCGCTTTGAGCGATCGATTTCGAGCTGTGTTTTCGTTTGGACCGGTGGGGAATATTGTCGGCTACGGCGTCGAAGAGTACGGGTTCGACATCAACAGCCGACCCGAGTTCGAGTTTCGCGATCCGATCTGGTGGTTGAACTCGATCGAGACGCCGACGCTCGTGATTGAAGGCGAAGGAGGCAACGTCGATTCGCTGCGAGAAATGGCTCAATCGACACAAAACCCGAAGCTTCATTTTTTTCCGGTACAAGGAGTCGATCACTTCTCCATTCTGTCTCCCGTGACGCGGCTGCTCGCAGAAAAAGTTATTCAGGACACAGGAACCGAACCAGCCATCGTGGTCACCGAACAGGAGCTGAATGCAGCGGTTCGTCAGCGTTGAGTGTGGAGACACTGAGCTGTCGCGCGCGGAAATGTTGTTCGCTCGCGAGATGAATCTCAGTTCGGAAGCGAGACATCCACCGTCGAGCCGAAGGGAACTTCGGGCCAGGGTTTTCCGATGGGAACAATCTTCAGATCGATCGTACTTTCTCCGCGTTCACTCAGGTCGGCGGTTTGCGGCGGGATCTGTTCCAGACGCCCGGAACATGGTTTGAATCCGGGGAAAGTGACAACCAGTTCCATCCCGGTTTCGAAATACGGAAGCGAGCGACTGGGGATGCGGACCGTCACGAATTGTCTTGCCCGGTCCAGAATTTCGACGATCGGTTCGCCCGCTGCCACTTCATCGCCCTGTTGTTTGCGGAACAGTCCGGCGGTGCCGTAGACGGTCGAGGAAATCGTGATCGCTTCGAGTTGCGATTCGAGCCGTTCGGTTTCCGTTCGTGCTTCGGCGAGTCGTTCGCGAAGCATGGGCAAGCCTTTCGATGTGCGAACCTGATCCGGGAGATTGTCTTTCAGCGTTTCCAGTTTTCCCAATTGGGAGTCGCATAATTCGATCTGGGTTGAATACGTTTCCACCGCGTTGTGGGCGGCCTCTTGCTGCAGAACGGCGCGAATTCGTGCTTCGGTCGGAAGGGGCAGCTCACTCAAAAATGGCAGGGATGCCGAAGCGTTCGCCAGTTCAAATGGACTGTTCGACAGAAAATCGGTCCAGGCGAGATCGGTCATCTGCGAGGCGAACTTTTCTTTGAGCAGATCGGCTGATTTCAATTTTGTCATGTGGATATCCGCGTCGAGCGACTGGAGCCGCCAACTCAGTTCCACTTGAGCTTGCGCTTCGGCCTGCGCGAGTTCGAGTTCGAGGGTTCGAACGATTTTGCGCTGTGCGATCAATTCGGATTTGAGCGAACCGGCATCCAGTTGAGCAATCGACTCGCCGGTGGAGATCGAATCACCCGAGGCAACATTCAGGGCGACGATTCGGGAATCGAACGGAGCGGTCACGACTTCGACGTTCGTGGTGAGATTTCCGGTCCAGTGCAGATCGCCGGAACCGGCCAGCAACTGGGTCAGTCCGAGACTCAGGAAAACCGCGCATCCGCAGAAGAATCCCAACCGGGAGAGAGGTGCGGGGAGAGGTTCTCGTACCAGTTCCGAATGGGATTGTGAATCGATTGAAAGTGAACTCATGCGGAGTTTTCCCCGAACCTGATGAAAACAGGCGTCGATCCGGCTGTAGACTGTCTCGATTCTTATCGTCATCGAAACCGCATGGGATTGATTCCATCGTGCGGCGGGGAATTCAGTCAGCACAAACTGGATTCGTCTCAACCGCTCTTCCAACAGAACCGACAGTCTCTGGCTAGTCGTTAGAGTTACCCTGTTTTGCCAGATTTGACAGCGTAAATGGAGCGACTTGAGTTGGCATCGACCGATTTTTGAAACACAAGCACATGTCTCAACCCGAACACCACCTCTCAGATCATCATCTCGAAAGACGATCGGATTGATGAATTGTGGCGGGGAAACCGTGTCGCAAGATTGGGATCAGCGCTCAGTCGTTGCGTAATTTCAGGTTGACTTCCGCAAGCTTAGCCCGAATTTCATTGAGCGAAGTGACACCAAAGTTTCGGCTGGAGAGCAACTCGTCGGGAGTTCGCTGGACGACTTGTCCGATGGTGGTTAATCCCAATCGAGTCATGCACTTTCGTGAGCGCACTGACAGGTTCAGTTCGGAAACGGGCTTGTTGAGCAGGGCCTGCTCCTGCGGTGAGAGGTTTTGCGTTTCCTGGACCAGTTCCTGCTGTTTGGCTTTGTGCATGTTCTGACCGATCCGCAAACCATGCGAAGCGAGCAGATCGCGAATTTCGTGCAGTGAGGTTTCTCCGAAATTTTTCCCGCTGAGCAGTTCCTGCTCGCTGACTTCGGTGAGCGATCCCAACGTGTGAATATCCATACTGGTGAGACAGTTCCGGCTGCGAACGGAAAGCTCGAAGTCGGTCACAGGCCGACTCAGAAGTTGCTGCAGTTTTTGTTCCTGCCGCAGCGAGTCTTCGTCGTAATACATATCCTTTGTGGCGTCGATGTCTTTGAGAAACAGCGTCGCCCATTCGTTGGTAGGATCGTATTCCAGTACTCGACGAAAACAGAATGCGGCGGCAGAGTACTGTTCGACGTCTTCATACAACAGTCCGAGGTTCAGCAGAGCCCCCATATAGAACGGAGGCTTCGAAAGAGCTTGTTCGTACAATCGGATCGCGTCTTCGTCGTTGCCGTGCAGCGCGTTTTCGGCGGCGAGTCGAAATAATGCCCGCGAATGATGCGGATCCATATCGACTGCCCGTTCGAAGTATTCCACCGCGCCGAACGTGTCTCCGCGATCGGCCATGATACAGCCGCGCTGAAACGAGTACTCTCCTCGGCTGGCGGCCTGAGATCCGATGCTGTTCAGCAATGCTTCCGCTTCGCTGATCTTTCCGGAGGCTCGAATCGCTCCGGCTTGCTGCATCGCGCATTCCACTTTATCGTAGCCCCGCTTGGCAGCTTCCTGGAACTGTTTGGCAGCCTCTTCATAGCGCTTGAGGGCGAGCAATGAAAACCCTGCATAGTAGGGAGCCAGTGGAGTCCCTGAAACTTCCAGAAATATCTGAACTGCTTTATCGTGGCGACCGAACAGATAATTGAGGATCCCCAGACGGAGCAACTGCTCGTTCGACAGTGCTTTCCCGTCGTCGTGCTGGCTCCCCAGTTCGGTCAGATATTGTCGGCCTTCCGAAGCCTGTCCAGCGGCCAGCGCTTCGGCCAGAGTAGAAACTTGTTCGGGTCCGAATGCCGACCCCTCGCTCAGTAGTTGTTTCAGATCGATCATTTCCGCCACGCTCACGTAGTCACCCCTTGGTTGACATCGCTGTGTTCGAAGAGAGTCCGCGATTGAAAACAGCGCAGACCGCTCGCAAAAGAATCCACCAGTATAGTTCCTTCCGGAAATCCTGCAATGTTACCGAGGACTTCAAGAATGTCCGCCCATCGAATTATTTTTTCATTATTTTTTCAATGCGGATTCGATGGCGGCCAGCACTTTGGGGTCATCCGGTTTGAGATTGGTTCGGAAGCGGGAGACAACCTTTCCGTCTTTCCCCACCACGAATTTCTCGAAATTCCATTTGACCGGCCCGGAATCGGCGGGCGTTGCCGCTTTCGAAGTTAAAAAATTGTACAAAGGATCAGATTTTTCTCCATTCACATCAATTTTGGAGAACATGTCGAACGTCACATCGTATTTGCTCGAACAGAATTCTCGAATTTCTTCGGCTGTTCCCGGTTCTTGCTTTCCGAACTGATTGCAGGGAAAACCGAGGACCTCGACGCCTTGAGGACCGTATTTCGCGAAAATTTCCTGTAGCTGTTCGTACTGGGGGGTCGCGCCGCACTGACTGGCAACGTTGACGATCACCAGGACCTTGCCTTTGTATTTGGAAAGCTCGACCTCTTTCCCCTCGAGAGATTTCACTTTGAAAGCATGAACGGACTCGGGGGGATCAGCCGCCTGAGACAAATTGACGAGTCCAAACACGACCAGTAACGCGAACAAGCTTTTCATGGAAGATCCTTTTGAATCGGGGTGGGATGAGGGTGGTGAGGATCGCGCTGCGGCATCGCTGCAAATTTGGAGGCTCTATTCTAAGACGCAAATGCCCCAAATGGAACGGGCGGCCCGAAAAAACCCGGAATCCTGGGCAGTATTCCGGATTCTCGTATGTTACGATTTCCGACTCCTGTTCGCCTTCCGGAGTTATGTGCGTCATGAATGACATGGATGAAACGATCCCTCAGGAGGAAGACCTGTCCGGTACTCCCTCTGAGAGGGATGCGGCGGAAATTCCCCGTCAAATCGGCCCTTGGGTCGTCCAGAAGAAGATCGGGGCCGGGGGAATGGGTTCGGTCTATCTCGGTGTTCACGAAGAAAGTGGAGAGGAAGCCGCAGTGAAGGTTCTGCCCGCTTCGCTGGCTCGTGAGCCGGGGTTCATCGCTCGATTCAGCCGGGAGGTCGAGTCGATGAAGACTTTGAAAAATCCCTATATCGTGAATTTCATCGAGAGCGGAGTGGCTGAGAATGAAACTCATTACTATGCCATGGAATACGTCGAGGGAGAAACGCTCACGGGTCTCTTGCGACGCCAGACGCGACTCCCCTGGGAGCAAGTGGTCGAATTCACCTTGCAGATCTGTGTGGCTCTGAAATCGGCCCACGATTCGGGAATTGTCCATCGCGATCTGAAACCTTCGAACCTGCTGATCGACCGGCATGGAAACATCAAACTGACCGACTTCGGCGTCGCGCAGGTTTTTGCCGCGGGGAAACTCACGGTCACCGGGGGGATTATCGGGACGGCGGAATTCATGTCTCCCGAGCAGGCTCAAGGACATCGCGCTTCGAAGAAAAGCGACCTCTACTCGCTGGGAGCGGTGATGTACGCAATGCTCACGGGCCGCCCCCCCTTCAGTGGAAAGACGACTCTCGACGTCATTCAAAAGCACAAGTTCGGTCAGTTCGACCGGCCGAACATGTACGTCCCCGAGATCCCCCTCTGGCTGAACGACCTTGTCTGTCAGTTACTCGAAAAAGAACCCGACAAGCGATTCCCCGACGCGTACGTATTGTCCCGGCGACTGCAGGAAATGTACAACCGCCACAAGGAAAAACAGACGCTTGCCGAAGGCGATGCGACGGATTCCGCAACCGTCGTTTCGGATGCTGGCTACGATCCCAGCGATCCCAACGCAACGTTGATGCGCGACATGATGCGCGCTCAGATCGAACAGGAATACGCGAAAGGAAAACTCGGCGGTCTCCTCGATAACACCTACGTGCTGCTCCTGCTGCTCGTACTGATCGTTTCCGGAGCATTCTATTTCATGCGGAACGTCGAACTGACGCCTGAAGAACGTTTCGCGGCCGGTCAACACTTAATGGAGTCGGACTCGAGAACGGAACGATTGCAAGGCTGGCGCGAGTATCTTGAGCCGTTGTGGGAGGAAGCGCCCGAAGAATGGAATGAGAAAATCCTGCCTTATTACTCGCAAGCGGAAAAGGACAAGGCTTCGAAGCCGCGTCTCGTCAACGGAAAACTCGTCAAGGGTGATCTTGCCGAACCGGAGCGATTGTTGCAGCTTGCCGAGCATTATCGATCGGTGGGAGATATCGATCGTGCTCTCGCGATCCTCGAATCGCTCGACGGTTTGCTTGAAGGAAATCCCCAACAGGATCGCCTTCAAATCAGAATCGAAGAACAATTGAGAACGCTCCGCGAACTGCGAACCGCAGCTCATGGATTGCAGGATTTTCTCGAACAGGCCCTCGATCGCGCCCGCGCGGCGAGCGACAGCGGCGACGCCGAAACCGCAACTCGAATCTGCCGCTCGATCGTGGTTCTGTACGGGCAAAACGAGCACGCCGCCAGCTACGTAAAGACTGCCCAGGAATTTCTCGACCGTCGGCAGTAACTTTCATATCGAATGGTCCTCCCTGACCGCGAGCGGCTCAGTTACTCTTCCAGCGACTCTTCAACCGTTTCCTCGATCGGCGTTCGCTCAGGCTCGCTGCTGTCCCGAGGACGGAAGTAAATTCTGAGCGGAACTTCTTTGAACGGGAGCGCCTCCTGCAACAGGTTAAGCAGATAGCGCTTCCACGTTTCGTCCAGCAGGGCAGGATCGTTGCATTTGATCACAATCGTCGGCGGAGCGACGGCGACTTGAGTTGCGAAGTAAATCTTCGGACGCTTATTGCGACGATGAGGAGGGGTGTTTTTCTCGATGGCGGCGCGCAGAATGCGGTTGAGTTTCGAAGTCGAAACGCGGGTCTGGGCCTGCTTGAAGATCGACTGCGCCAGATTCACGACCTGCTTGATGTTGACGCTGTCTCTGGCTGTGATGAATGCGACCGGAACGTATCGAGTGGAAGGAAACGTCTCGAGCAGATAGTCGGCCCATCTGCCCGTTGTCATCTTCGTGTCCAGCCCGAGATCCCATTTGTTGACGACGAAAATGCAGGGTTTGGCTTTGTCGAGAATTTCCGACACGAGTTGCTTATCCACTTTGGAGATCGTTTCGGACGCGTCGAAGAACATCAATACCACGTCGGCGCGCCGAATGCTTTTCTGTGCCCGGACCAGTCCGTAATACTCGATGTCGCTCGCCAGCGATTTCCGTTTGCGAACGCCCGGAGTATCGATCGCGATCAACGATTTTCCGTCGATCTCGAACCGGATATCGATACTGTCGCGGGTCGTTCCCGCGATCGGGCTGACGATGACCCGTTCCTCTTCTGCCAGCGAATTGATGAACGTGCTCTTGCCGACGTTTCGCCGCCCGACGATCGCCAGTTTCAGTTCCGGCTGTGCGGCGCGCAGATCTCCGTCCTCCGATTCGCGTTCGTCGGCTGGAGGAAGATGTTCGACGATCGCATCGAGCAATTCCTGGCGGTTTCGGTTTCCGATCACGCTCGTCACAACCGGTTCCTCGTCGATCAGCGATCGGAACAGTTCCGCATCCGTGTCGAGCTTGATCGAATCGCACTTGTTGACGACCAGCATCAGCGGCTTGCCGAGCGTGTGAAGTTTGCGGGCGACTGCTTCATCGAGGGGAGTGCTCCCCTGCTGTCCGTCAACCACGAACAGAATCATGTCGGCCTCGTTCATTCCGAATTCGATCTGGGCTTCGATCTGTTCCGACAGATCGTCGCTGTCGACAATCCCGATGCCTCCAGTATCGATCAGTTCGAAATACCGGTCCTGTTCGTGCATCAGATACATCACGCGGTCGCGCGTGACGCCGGCGGTCGGATCGACGACCGAGACCAGTTTGCGGGCGAGCCAGTTGAGAATCGAGCTTTTGCCGACGTTCGGACGACCGACAATGGCAACCTTGGGAACGGACATGTGACGCAGTGGAAGAGTGGAATGTGGAAGAGTGAAAGGTTGCAGCGGTCGCCAAAGTGCTGACCGGACCTTGAAGTCGCATCGGTTGAGCATTGTACCATACTTGACGGGCGTTCGATATTGAGGCGAACCGCCCGGTTTGCCGAATACACGAACTTGTTTCGCGGACAAGGGATCGGATACTCTGAGTCGATGAACTGGGACTTTCGATACGAACTGGAACGTTGGGGACCAGAGGCGAATTCTGCGCAGACCGTTTCGGTCGAGCATGCGCGGGAATACTGCCGCCGGGTCGCACGGATGCATTACGAGAACTTTCCCGTCGTGACGTTCTGGTTGCCTCGGGAGCTGCATCAGCATTTTTTCAATGTCTACGCCTTTTGCCGCTGGTCGGACGACCTGAGCGACGAGGTCGAAGGTGCCGAACGGTCACTCGCGCTGCTCAAATGGTGG
>DATKCB010000492.1:0-3018 GCA_035513495.1 Planctomycetaceae bacterium
CAAGTCCCGACGTTTCGTCGAATCCCGCCAGCAAATTAAAGTTCTGAACCGCGACTCCCGAAGCTCCCTTGATCAGATTATCGAGCGCGGCCAGCACGATCAGTTGATCGCGGTTGAAGCGGAAGGCGATGTCGCAGTAGTTCGTGTACGCGACGTCTTTCGTGCGGGGGAGATGTTCGACGATCCGGACGAACGGTGAATCCCGGTAGAACTCACGATACAACTCGAGCAGATCGGCTTCGCTCCGTTTTTCAGTCAGCCGTGGATAAATCGTGCAGAGAATCCCTCGGTCCATCGGAATCAGGTGCGGTGTGAACGTCACTTCAACAGCGGTTCCGGAAACCTCGCCCAGAATCTGCTCGATTTCCGGCTGATGGCGGTGCGTGCCGACTCCGTAAGCGGAGAGACTCTCGTTGACTTCTGCGTAGAGCATTCCGAGTTTGGGGGCGCGTCCCGCACCCGAGGCACCGCTTTTCGCGTCGATCACGATCCCCGTCGACTCGATCAGTTTGTGTTGGAGTAACGGTGCCAATGCCAGAATCGAGGTACTCGTGTAACAACCGGGATTGGCCACAAGATCTTTTCCGGGAATCTGATCTCGGAACAGTTCGGGGAGTCCGTAGACGGTCGTGCCGAGACGGGTCGGGTCGGTGTGGACGTGTCCGTACCATTTCTCGTAAACGGCCGGATCGGAGAGCCGATAATCGGCGCTGAGATCCACGACTTTCGCTCCTCCCGCCAGCAGATCGGGAACGGCGGTCATACTCGCGACGTGCGGCAGGCAGCAGAAGACGTATTCGCACCGCTCGCCGATTTCTGACGCTTCGAGATTTTCGCAGCGCAGTTCGAGCCGTCCCGTCAGGGAGGGGTGGATTTCCGCAATGTGAGGCGAGTCTTCCTGCCGGGTGGTCGCGGCGACGATCTCGACGTCGGGGTTGCGGAGCAGGATTTTGATCAGTTCCAGAGCCGTATATCCGGTGGCTCCTAAAATTCCGACGGTGGGCATTGCTGGCTCGGTGAATAAATCTGAAGCGAAAGATAAATGGAGAGGACGAAACGTGTGCGCCTTCGCGGACACGATTCTAACGGGTCCGGTTCGGGCGTGCATCAGACGCGGGACATTTCCGCCCAAAGTTGTTCGAGCGGTTTGATCTCGAATGCATGGGGCGGATTGGCCGAATACAGAATCCGGGAATACATGTTGGTCAGAAACTGAATTCCGGCTTTCATCTGGGGATGTTGCGCTTCGACCTGGTGTCCGAATTCGATGGCTGTGAAGACTTCATCCGATTTGATTCCGTGTTCGTAGCCGAAGGCCCGAAACGCTTCTTCGGTGTAGATCACGAGCGCGTCCGGACGCATGCGATGCGCTTCGCCGGTCAGGAAGGGATTCGGATAATCGGCGAACGAGCGAGCCGGTTTCCCCAGCGACACGGCCTCCTCGGCCGAGTTGGAACCGGTTTTCTTTTGCCGCCCCTTCCCCGCGAACAGGTTTCTCCAGAAATTCGCGATCGAACGGAAAAACTCGCGCGCACCGTCGATCAGATTGTGACGGTTCTTGTACAACGCGAGCGCGATGAGCACTCCGCACACAATGTAGATCAGCCACTTCACCCATTCGGCGATTTTCGAGAGAGTGGGACTGCTAGGAGGAGTTGAACTCGACGAGGGCGACGAATCGGATTCCTTTCCGTCCTCTTGCTGCTCTCGGTCCTGCAGTTCGTTTTTCGCCGCCTGAACTTCGCCCTCTTTCTTTCCTTCGTTTTCCTGGGGATCATCCGCGTTTTCCTGTTTGTCGCCGTCGCCGGGTTCCTCCTTTCCCTGATCGGAGTTTTTCCCTTCGTCTCCCTCGGACTGCTCGCTCGATTCTCCCTTTCCCTGCTGCTGACTCTCGCCCGATTTGTTCCCCTCTCCTTCAGCGTCCGTTTTCTTGCCCCCTTCTTTCTGTTCCGATCCCGGTTCGCCCTCATCGAGTTTGTGTTCTCCGGCGCGGCGGCCTTCTCCCTCCCCCGAATCGTTGGCGGCCAGCGCGTGCTCGGAGGCGGCCTGTTTGTCGGCAAACTGATCGAGTAATGCGGTTACGGAAGTCTCGGCATCCGGTCGGGGAATGAGGAGCGTCAACAGCAGAATCGCCGCGAGGACGGTCGCCCCCATCGTCAACCAGACGGCGGTAATTCGAGGGGGCATTGTCAGTTTTCGCTGCCGCAGATACCGACGCAGTCCGAGGAAACTGGTCGTCAGGAGCAATCCCAGGGCGGATGCGACGTACACCCACAGAAAGCGAAATCCGAGCGCACGCGCCGCCGAATCGTCACTTGGCAGAAACGCTTGTCCGACTCCGAACAGAGGGAGCGCTGCCAGCGAAAAGTAGATCACCCAGACTCCCGGAGCGTGCTTGCGGGAGGATTTTGGTGCATGTTCGGCTTCCGACGGATCGGGTTCGGTAGTATTGCTTGGAGAGTCCGCACCGAGCAGTTCCTCACGCCGTAGACGTCGGCGGCGCTGCTGCTCCGTTTCGACAGGCGGTTCTTCGGGCTGTTCTGTTTCGGGAGGCGTTTCCAGTCCCGACTGTTGCAGCAGACCCGCGCCGGACTGATCGTCTCGGTCATCGATAAATGTGCAATCCCAGGTGAGTTTGTCCACGCACCACCAGATGATCCCCAACAGGATCACCACGCCGATGAAATAGTCGTTCAGAAACTTCTGAGCGAACAGAGCGCAGGCAATCGCCATCGCCCCGCCGTACACCGCGGCGTGAGAGCGTCCCTGCTCGATTCCGATCCGGGAAATCAGCACCGTCGCGAACACGAACCAGAAGAGCATCCACCGCACACGTTCCACATAATTGCCGTCATAGGTGATCTGCTGCAGAAAGAAAACAAGACTCCCCACGAGCAGCATGATCAGCGCGGGACTGATCGCGATCGCGACGTAATCGGCCAGAGATTGTTGAGGACGCGAACGAGCCATGAGAGCGACGCTACGTTAAAGAAACCAACGACCACAACCTTCAAGTAT
>DATKCB010000493.1:0-9133 GCA_035513495.1 Planctomycetaceae bacterium
GACACCGCTGCACCACGTGCGCTGCGTCGAGGAAGGATTCGAGATCATAGGGCTTGAGGGGGAGCAGGAACTCACTCTCGACTGGAACGAACTGACGCTCCTGAACATCGGCGTTCTACCGCTCGAAATCACTCGCCATGAAAATGTCGATGTCCCCGTCGTTCACAGTGCACCGCATTCGCAAGATGTCCGGACAGAGATTCAGACGATGCGCGGCCCCGAAGCGTGGCTGATCGCCGACGATCCCTTGCGTTGCTGGGTGATCAAACAGACCGAGATGAATTACGAATATCTGGGAGAGCGCAAGCAGACCTCCGCGAGCCTCAACTTTCGCCTGCTGATCGACGACATCATCGCCCGCGCAAAACATCTTTATCTGACACCTCCCGCGAGAGCCTTCACAGGACACGGACTCTTTCGGCATTATGCGTTCGATTCGGACGATGAACTGCGGGAAAACACCCTGTTTCATCCTTTGATCTGTCGGCGAATGCACACGGGTGACAAAAGCTGAGAAGCGGCCGGATTCGTCCGCTTCAAAATCCTGATGTTCGTTCCGGTTGAATCGGTCGCGACGATCGAGAGAGCACCAGCGTGTCGAAGCGGGCGACAACCTCCCAAGGACCGAGATTGTCGAGTTGAGCGTTCATTCCGATCAGCGGCGTGCTCAAAGTTTCTGCGGGGGACTGTTCCGGGCGTGTCAGCAGCCAGAGGGTCTCGGACGGATGCGGCTCTCCGTTGACCGGGATGCGGAACCCGAGTTTGTCCATGTAGTAAATCGAGGGAACGTCACAAGGGAGCGGAGCAAACAGCCGATGATTGACGGAGTCGCTCCGTTCGAGTTCGGCCTGCAAACGGCCCATTGCAGCGGGTATTGACGCGTAGTCTCTCCGTTCGGCTTCCTCGAACAACTGGGGACGCCCGACGAGATATGCAGTTCCGCTCAAAACGATCGCGAGAGCAAGCACTGCAACCGGACGAGTCTGCTGCGAAAACCGTTCGACAATTGTCATCAGTCCGCATGCACAAAACAGAAGCGCCCAGGGGGCGAGATACAAAAAAACGCGAGGGGGTGGGGAGACCTGCTGGACGAAGATCATCAGAACTGCAACGACAAACGGTGCAATCAGCGGAAACAGATGAGTTCGATCCCGAGCGATGCGGCCGAGTCCGCTCAGAAGACACAACGCAGCGAGCAACTGTATCGGCCACGCAACCGCCAGCCACCAGCTCGCTGACTCAGTCAGCACGCGCGGCAACTTGGTCAGCCAGACCTGAAAATTCGGATCGTCGAAGCCGATCCTGTCGAGAAACATCATCCCACGAAACAGATAGGCCGGAGCGTAAAACGTCGCGACTCCAATCGCGGCAGTGATCCCGAAGGGGATCAGTCCGCGAATTCGTCGAAATATTTCTCCCCGTTCCCGCCGGGACAAAATCAGACTGAGCACATACCAGCCGAACATCCCCAGCGCAGGATACACCATCAGAGGCATCGACCAGGCGCCGACCACCGTCGCGATCCAGGCGACACACCACCAGGCGAGTTTGTTTTCCTCGCGTGTGGCGATGCGGAACAGCGCCCAATCGAGCAGCACGGCACAACAGGTGAGATAAAGATAGCCCCGCGCATTGACCGAATAGGAAACCAGCGCGGGAGATACCGCCACCAGTGCGGTCGCGATGTTCGCGACGTTCTGCGAAAACCGATCGCAGGCCCAGCCCCAGACGATCGGCAGCAGCGCAATTCCGAAACAGAAGACGGGCAGTCGCAGAGCCCAGTCCTGCTGACCGAAGAGGCGATACATTCCGTGCATCAGCAAGGTATTGAAGAGATGATTGTTCGACTCGCTGTAATCCGCGATTCCGAGATAGAACGGGCGCGAGGCATAGTTGATGAAGGAGAACGATTCGTCGTAGGCCATCGGCAAGTTGAGAAACCACGCGCGGACGCCGATTCCCGCCAGAATCGTGACACGCGCAACGGCAGGGAGGTTGACGAAGAAACTACATACGCCCGAGACCAGAGAGCAGATTTGAGTCCGCAGCAGTGCGATCTGAGGAGAAAGCTGTTCACGAAATCGAAAGCATCCGGCGGAGCATGTTCCCAGCGAGACCGCGAAAAACCAGCAGACGTGCAGATAACGCTGATAGCGTTCGGGAGTGAAGTCAGCCGGATGGCGAATGCGGCCCGCCAGTGGCCGTAACAGCTCGCTCGGCAAGAAGCCCGCGATGACTGCGATCACCGCCGGTACTGCGAGTATGACACCGAGTGTCGCGGCGACTCTCGACCGGCTCGGACGGCATGTCGTCTCCTCAACCATACGGAAAAGTCGCCCTTTCTGCGGAGTCGCGAAGAATAGAATCGGCTAAGAAATCTGAGGAACCGGCAGTTCGAGAAAGTTTTTCAGAAGTTGAATCCCGGCGTCCGTTAAAAAACTTTCCGGATGAAACTGCACGCCGTGGACCGGATAGTGAGCGTGGCGGACTCCCATCACCTCCTTGTGCGGATATTCAGCATCCTCGGCCCACGCCGAGATGACCAGTTCCGCCGGCAGTGTCTCTTCGGCTACGATCAACGAATGGTACCGCGTGGCCGTGAACGGATTCGGCAAGCCCGCGAACACTCCCTGCCCATCGTGATAGATCGGCGAAACTTTTCCGTGCATCAGACGTTCGTGCCGCACGACTTTCGCTCCGTACACATCGGCGATCGACTGATGTCCCAGACAGACTCCCAACAGTGGAATTCGGGAACCGAAATGAGCGATGACCTCTTTCGAAAGTCCCGCTTCGTTGGGAGTGCATGGTCCCGGAGAAATGACGATCCGCTCGGGCGCGAGCTGTTCGATTTCTTCGATCGTGATTTTGTTATTGCGTGCGACGCGAATATCCAGCGACGGATCGATCTTCCCGAACCTCTGGACGAGGTTGTAGGTGAAGGAATCGTAATTATCGAGAATGAAAATCATGAATCGGGTGACCGCAAAGGGAGTCGGAAGCTGTCTGCCATTATGCCGGGTTCAACGTCCGACGCCAACGCGCGATCTATGGAATGGAATTGAGACCCGCGAGAGCGGCCGACGCGCGACCAATCAGTCGGGTTCGGTGATGTTCTGCAATGCGCGGGCCAGCTCTAACTCGGTGTGCAGAAGTTTTTGCCAGGCGTGCCACGGGATGCGAACTTCTCGTTCGTCCCCCGCACCTTCTTCTCCGTAACTTTCCTGCATCAGAGCCACCACGCGGTTATGCACGTGAGCCAGCAAATCGGAAACCTGCGCGCGCTGCACGAAATTCAGTCCCGAGGGAAGTTCAGGACACCCCAGGGGGAAGAGTTCGATCGAATACTGATGCTCGGCCAGATTCATATCGGGATCGTCCGCCTCATCGGTATTCTCGACGTCAAAAAAGCTGCTCGATGACTGCCTCAGCTTCTTGGAGATCTCTTCCGATTTCTCGCGGCCGTACAGGCGTTCGATCTCAGCGAAAGAACCGAACAGGATGATGCAGCGGCCGATGAAAATCTGATCGCCGGGCTGCAACACTTTGAGCTGAATCGGATGTCCGTTGACGCGAGTCCCGTTCGTACTCGAGAGATCCGTCAGAATGATGCGGCCGTTATCTTCCTGAATTTTGGCGTGATAGCGGCTGATGGCTTCATCTTTCAGCGCGATGGCATTGGAGACTTCGCGTCCGATCGTGAGCGGAGTTTCGAGAGACGAATAAAGCGTTCCGCGCTCGAAACCTTCCAGTATTTGCAGCGTCACTTGCGCCATGAGATGTCAGCCCTTTCAGTATCGTCCTGCTCATCTTTTCTACAACCCCGGCGAATCTGCCGCAAGGATCGAGATCCCGAGATTCCAGTTTCCTGTCATTATGAACGTTTACGGTGCGGATAGTAACGCCAGAATCGCCCCTGCGGCGACAGAGGCGTTGAGCGAATCAACTTCTCCCAGCGACGTCAGTCGGCAGGTCTGATCGCACTGTTCGGATGTCAGCCTTCTCATGCCCGTTTGCTCGTTGCCGACCACAATCAGCCAGGGGCGTTTTCGTTCGATCTCCGACAGATCGCGCTCGGCGTGTTCGGAAGTCCCGAGAATCCACAATCCCGCTTCTTTCGCCTGTTCGAGAGCGCGTCGCAGATTGACGACCTGACAGATCCGGAGTCCTTCCATTCCTCCGGCGGAAATATCGTAAACCGTCGCGTTCAGCGGAGCCGAACGGTCCTTCGTCAGAATCACTCCCCGCACCCCGAAGAACGAGGCACTCCGCAAAATTGCGCCGACGTTGTGCGGATCCTGCAGACAGTCGAGAGCCATCCACAATCCCGATTCGGGAGGCGGATCGGACGCCGGGAGCAGTTCTTCCAACGCATTCAACTTTCGCTCGCGAACCGCGGCCGAGGCTCCACCCGTTCGTTCGGTCTCGCGCGACGGTGGCTTTCGATCCGATCGGTTCTTCGAGGGGCCTCGTTCCATCACCACGGGACTGCCGGATTGCTGGGCAGCCTGCAGCACCTCTTGCCAGACTCCGCCGGGATGTGCGTTGCGAATGCGGAGTTCGCGAACATCGTGCGATCGGTGCCGGATGGCGGCCAGAATGCTATGTGGATTTTTGAGTTCGAGCAGCATGACGATCATCTGAGAGGAGCCGATGCATCAGTCCGACTCGGGGATCGTACGTTGTCGAATCGCTTCGTACAACACAATCCCCGCGGCCACCGCGACGTTCAGAGAACCGACGCGGCCGGTTTGAGGGATCCGCGCTTGGATCCCGCACAGAGCCAGCCGCTCGGGAGCGATCCCGGAATTTTCGTTCCCCAGCACGATCGCAGTCGATCGGACCAGATCGCATTCTCCGATCGTCCTGTCTCCTTTTTCCGAAGCCGCAATCACCTGGATGTCTCGGGTTTGCAGTTTGGCCAGCGCGTCGGTCAGGTCGCTGCTGCGATGAATGGGAAGATGGTGGACCGCTCCCGCCGAACTGCGAACAGCCTGGCTCGTCATGCCGCATTGATCCCGTTCTCCGACCAGCACCGCGTCCACGCCTAACACTTCCGCACTGCGCAGTGCCGCTCCGAAATTGAAAGCATCCTGAATCGAATCCAGAACGAGATAGAGCGCGTTGGAAACCCGCCGCTGAAACAGGTCATTCGCGGGGAGATACGTGTATTCCGGCATCCGGGCAATCATCCCCTGATGCGCCTGATGATGAACGAGTTGTTCGAGCCGGTCGGATGAAACCACCGAAGACTCGACATCTCGTTCGGCGCAGAACTGCGCGAGTTCTGCGAACTCCTCCCGCGGAAGATCCTCGACGAATCGAACTTCGCAGGGAGTCCACCGGTCCGATCGGATGGCTTCCAGAACTGTATGTCGTCCCCAGATCCAGCTTTGCTGATGGCTGATCCGGGAGCGTGTTTTCGATCGGCGGGAAGCGGACATCGCGGAGTCTGGGAAAAGAGGGGAAGCGAAACAGAAGTCCTATCCTGATTCCCCTCGCATCGCTCGGCAAGCCGAAACCGCCGGAAAAAATGCGAGCTGAATCGTGGAACGCTTTCGGCAAACGATCGATTTTGACAGAATGGCCCATCCAACGACAACCGCCCGATCTTTGATTGTCTTTCGAACCGAGCGTTTCATGGCCGCGAGGCAGAAAATTCCACTCTATCATTCTGAACAAGAACGAGACGGGCTGCGCGCGGCGGGAAAATTCAATGCGCAATTGATGGATTTTGTCCGACCCCACGTGCGGGAAGGGAATACGACGGAAGCGATCGACCAACTGGTCCACGAGTACACGCTCGATCACGGACACACTCCGGCCTGTCTCGGATATCACGGCTTCCCCAAAAGCTGCTGCATCAGCCTGAACCAGGTGGTCTGTCACGGAATCCCGGATAACACGGTGCTCAAGGCCGGGGACATCGTCAACGTCGATTTGACCACCATTGTCGACGGCTGGTACGGCGATCAGTCGGAAACCTTCGCGATCGGAGCGATCAGCGACACGGCGCTGCGGCTGATCCAGGTCACCTTCGATTCTCTCTGGAAGGGAATCCATGCGGCGAAACCGGGCGGAACCGTTTACGAGATCGGAGAGGCGATTTTCAACCTCGCGAGCGAGGCCGGGTTTTCCATCGTCGAGCAGTATCAGGGACACGGAATCGGCCGCGAGTTTCATCAGGACCCGGGAGTTCCGCATTTTCCCCATCCGAAATCCCGCTGGGATGTTCTCAAGCCGGGAACCTGTTTCACGATCGAACCGATGCTCAATCTCGGCACGCGCGACACGGTACTCGATCGGAGAGACGGCTGGACGGTCCGAACTCGCGATGCGAAACTCTCCGCGCAGTTCGAGCACACGATCCTGATGACGGAGGAGGGACCGGAAATCACGACTTTGACCCAAAACGGTCCGCAGGAAGGGCACCAATTCTGACGGGCGTTCGCGAGACACACTTCCGCTCCCGGCGAGCGATGCGTATCTTTATGTGAGTCCATGCGGATCGTACGATCGCGGCAGAAAGAGGAAGATGGCACGTTTATCACAGGCCGACCTGGTCGATCTCAACAAAATATTCGAAGAACGAACCCCCGAAGAATTGATTCGCTGGGCGCACGATCTGTTCGGCGAACGGCTCGCCGCGATTTCCGCAATGCAGAAAGCCGGCAGCGTGCTGTGTCATCTGATGTCGAGAATCGGTCTCGATCTGAAGGTGCTGTTCGTCGATACCGGCGTGAATTTTCCCGAGACGATCGAGACCCGGGATCGAATTGCCGAATCCTACGGACTCAACGTCATTACGCTCTCTCCCGAACTCAGCATGGCAGAACAATCCGAACAATACGGCGTGCTGTATCTCTCCGTCGAGGGACAGCAGCAGTGCTGCGACATGCGCAAGAGCCAGCCGCTGATGAAAGTCAAAGGTCAATACGATGCGCTGTTCGGCAGCTTGCGCCGCAGCGACGGAGGCAAACGGGAAAGCTGCCCGATTCTGGCGATCGACGAACAGATGAACTGCCTCCGGATCAATCCGATGGCGACGATGGACGACGAACAGATGGAGCAGTACATCGCCCAGAACGAGGTCATCATCAATCCCTTGCACGAGCAGGGATACTCGACCATCAGTTGCAACCGTTGCACCACCCCGGTGTTGCCGAACGAACCCAAGCGGGCGGGACGCTGGCGTCATCTGGGGCCGTGGTCAGTCTACTGCGGAATCAACCCCACCGATCTGAATCAGACGACCTCCCCCTCGATCGATCTTCCATCCGATCTGGTCGATCGGATTCTCGGACGGGAAACGGACTTCATGATCTGAGAATTTGCTTGCGTGCCAACAAAAAAACGCCGGTTCGAATTCGAACCGGCGTTCTTGTTTTGAGTTCGTTCCGATCAGGCGTCAAATTTCAAGCCAGACAGATTCGTTTGACCCGGCGCGTGATCGTAGCGGTCTTTCTGATCCCACAGCGGGAGTCCTGCGGCGTACCGTGCGGCCAAAGTCAGAACTTTGCGTTCCGATCCCGGCTTCGCTTCGGTCGGTTCGTTGGGGTTGATTCCCAGTGCTTCGAAATCGAGGTGATCGAGTTCGTCGAAAATCGAAGAGACTTCCGAATCGTCCTCTTCACCAAGCTCACCAATAAGACTGACCTGATCGTCGATTTCCAGATTGTCATCAATGTACTCGCTAGACATTATCCTGCTGCTCCCAAACTGTGTGGACGGTTCCCGTCCTATTTTGGGTCGGATTTTTGACCGACCGTTGTATTGGGCGAGATGTACATTCATCCCGCCATCGTGTTTTACTTTGTACACCTTGAGAGTGAAATGGGACTAAAATAAGTTCGATTCACTGATTGATCAGTCGGTGTACGGAAGCAATTAAACTGATCTCCGCGTGTGGGGGCTTCACTCCTCGAAACCCATGTCTGAATCGGATTGTTTGCGGGATGCCCATAAAAGTCAATAATTTTTTTGTAATTTTCAATGGGAATCGAAGAACTTCGAGCAGATTCCTGCTGGCGATTCTCAATTCTTGGAATTGCTCGCCCGATTGCCCGTAAAATCGTCCAGAAATCAGGAAACTGACCACGAATGCGGGAGGAGATTCCTCACTCTGGCGGACGCTCAACCTGATACTTCTTGAGTTTCCGATCCAGCGTCGATCGCTCGATTCCCAGAATTTGTGCCGCCTGCGATTTGTTCCAGCCGGTCTCGTCGAGAGTTCTCAGAATGTGCTGCTGTTCGAGTTCGCCCAGCGAAATGTTTGAGGGAACGCTCGACAAGTTTGACGCGGTGGACGGTTCCATCGGCGTTTCGAGAGACGAAAATTGAATATCTTTCTCCTCGATCACCTCATCCTTACCCAGGATCACCGCCCGCTCGATCGTGTTTTGCAATTCGCGAACATTCCCGGGCCAGCCATACTCCCTCAGACGCCGCATCGCCCCTTCCGAAATCGACCGGGGGGGACGCGCCGTTTGGAGCGTGTACCGGGAAAGAAAAAACTCCGCCAGCAGCGGAACATCCTCGAGTCGGTCGCGCAGCGGAGGAACCTCGATCTGAACGACGTGCAGTCGGAAGTAAAGATCCTTGCGGAACTGTCCTGCTTTGACGGCTTCTTCCAGATCTCGATTGGTCGCCGCGATGACGCGGACGTTGGTTTTCACTTCCTGCTGCCCCCCGACGCGTTCGAAGGGATGTCCTTCCAGAACCCTCAAGAACTTGGCTTGCATCGACGCACCCATCTCGCCGACCTCATCCAGAAACAGCGTCCCGCCGTCCGCCTGCTCGAATTTTCCGATTTTCCGGCCGATCGCCCCTGTAAACGAACCTCGCTCGTGTCCGAACAACTCGCTTTCGAGCAGAGATTCCGTCAACGCCGCGCAGTTCATCGTGACGAAGGGGCGGCTGGCGCGATTGCTCCGTTCGTGCAGCGCGCGAGCGACCAGTTCCTTGCCCACACCGCTTTCTCCCCGCACGAGGACGATGGCGTCGGTCGTCGAAACCTGTTCGATCTCTTCGCGCAGCGTCTGGATCGGCCGGCTCTTCCCGACGATCTGCCCCGTTTGTGACAGTTGCTTTCGCAGGATATCGTTTTCGACGATCGCATCTTCCAGTCCTGCCT
>DATKCB010000494.1:0-2418 GCA_035513495.1 Planctomycetaceae bacterium
TCGGAACGTCGGGACGCACGACCGGCTGGAACGACCACCAGTTGCGGTCGTCTTCGGTAATGACGAGTCCGCGCGGAAGGGATTCCGGTTCGGAGCGCAGTGTCGGAGCGCCGAGATCGATCCATTTCGAGATCAATTCGATTTGGTCTGCCGCGAGCGGCTTGCCCGCTTCGGAAGGAGGCATCTCTCCCGATTTGATCCGTTCGATCAGATAACTCTCGGAGGATTTCCCGGACACGATGACCGGCCCCGAGTCGCCCCCTTGAACCAGCATTCGTCTCAGGCGGACGTCGAGCGAGCCTTGCAGTTCTTCTTCTTCACCGTGGCAATGGAAGCAGGCGGCTTTGAAGATCGGACGAATGTCCTTTTCGTAGCTGATCTTCGCGTCGGGCAGAACGTTTTCATCCGCGAAGGAAAAACTCGCGCAGCAGAACAAAAGCAGGAGTGACAACCGGCAGGGCATATTCGCTTTCCTGGAGAAAGAAAGGCGGGGAATCGATCAACAATTCTACATGCATTGTCGGCTCATCCCAAGCCCCGAATTCGAAAAACTGCCTGAATCGGAATGATTCGCACAATCCGCGTCAGCATTTCATGGTTTTCCGCTTCTTACCGATGCGTCCCAGACCTTCTACTTTGGCGATGTATTCGGTGGCAACAGGGACCTTGCAGGCGGTGTCGCCCATCTCGACCGAGACCGTTCCCAGTTTTTTGGCAGCCGCTTTGGCTTCTTTCAGTAGTGGTTTCACGTACGAACCAACCGAGATCACGAAGCTGTTCATGACGCAGCGAACGTGATCGTCGACCGAATCGATCGTCTCAACAATCTGTTTTATCAGTTGTCTGATTTCAGAGAGATCGAGTTCTTCGTCCGGCTGCATCGCAACGATTCCCGCATAGGTACACCAGCCGCTGGTTGCAAGCGAGACTTTTTTTGACTCGATCCACTTCATCGCCAGTTCGCGGGCGTGTTTGCTCTCGCAGGCGACTCCAGGAACTGTGTACTCCGAGATCATGTGCCACGACGCATTTTTGGTCCACCGGTCGAGTTGCTGTTTCGTCATCTGCGCTCCGTCGGCGATCATCCCGGCCAGATACTGCGCGTCGGGATTTCCGGAATCGTACAGTTCCAGCGCGAGTTTCTGATGCCCTTTGATCGTTTTAGCAATCACCTTGAGATCGCCCACCTTGACTCCGATGATGCTGTCGGGTGCTCCGTGCCGGAGATACGTCTTGCGGGTTTGCTCGTCGGCTTGTTGCTTTAGTTCGGTCAGGACGTGTTGGAGAGTCGTCATCGAAGCATCATTCCTCAAAACCAGTCGAACAGTTTTATTATCGGCCTCGAATGAGAGTATAGGAAGTTCGAAAGCCGATTGCCCGTTTTTTTTCCACCCTGCTCAGGGCCGGGCTGCACCAATCGTGAAGCAGCGGCTTCGAGGCACGCAGCAGCCACGAGCGACAGTCGAACGCGGTTCGCAACTTTCAGAAATGATCAGCTTCAAATTGTTGATGTTCCGTTAAAACAACGGCTTTTCACCCTGCAGTCGTCTCCAGAACGAGAGTTGACCGAGGTGCATCGACATGTGCGTTGTGAGAATATGGGCGAGACAATCTCCTTTCGTGACGATTTTCGAACCGGTCAGAATTTGAACTCCATGCGGTTCCTGCATCGCCGCCGGGTCGGCGTGCGCCGCCTGCTGCTGAACTTCGGGATAACCGGTTCGAACCGCGGCGATCAGTTCCCGGGGATCAATTTTTTCGGGACGATTGATTTCATCGGACGACCCGGGACCGAACGTCACCATCCAGCGTTTGGGACTCTGAATCTCCATGCCGAGCATCATCCGGCCAAAATCCGCCGAGATCGCCAGATGCCCCAACAGCCAGAGCGCCGAATGCCCCCTCCCGGCCGCCTGCTGTTCGAGTCCGCTTTCGGGCAGATCCTTGATCAATGCTTCGAAGTAATCGAGCAGGAACTGGTTGAGGGTGATTTCCTGATCGAACATGCGGAGCCTCTCTGGTATTGAATGAAATGATCTATTACGGCAGGCATTCTTGGTCACGGAGCGAACGAAATCAATCGAAGAAGGTCGAAGAAAATTCGCTCATTCGCTTCGATCCGGATAGAATATCTGGGTTCTATCTCGCAGCGAGGATCCCCCTATGACCAAGATTGCCGCCCGTCGCGCCGCGGTCCGCCCTCGGGGTCATGTCCCCGGTTCGACGGTCGCGCATCTGCTGGAAGATGTCGTGCGGGAGGCGCTCCGGACTCACTTCGAAGGAGTGATCGAAATCATCGGCGGTGCGGGAATGGGGAAGACGACGGCGCTCGAACATCTGGCGGAAGTTCTTACTGACGAAGAAATGGCAAACGTCCGGCTGTTCGATGAGCCATACTACGATGACATTCACGATTTG
>DATKCB010000495.1:0-2531 GCA_035513495.1 Planctomycetaceae bacterium
TCCGCCTTCTCCAGCCGCGTAATGGGTGATGATTTTCGCGATCGCTTCGGTTTCCAGTTGTTTGCGATCGAGCAGCCAGGCGACGAGACGCGAGACGATCTGCTGCCCTTCGGGGCGATCGGCGATTTTTGGCGTCGTCGCGAACCCGGCACTCTGTTCGGGGTATCGCTCGAGATAATAAAGAAGATTCCGCCAGAGTATTTTCGGAAACAGCTTGTCGTTGGGAGTATTGAGTAACGCTTCACCGAACAGATCGGTGTACGAGGTGTACGGCTGAAGTTTGCGCGCATGACGCCCGGCGAGAATGACTCCCTGCAATCGGACGTCCGCCGATTCGTCGCCGATCGCCCAATCAGCCAGTTCGAACAACTTCATCTCCTCAGACTCGTTGACCGAAGTGTGCGTCCAGGAACTGACGTACTGATCGCCCGCCGCTCGCACGGCCCACGCGCGAAGCGTAGCGTCGGGTTGAGCTTTGAGTTTTTCAACGAAGTCAGAATCAAGCAGCGGATGGCCGGGCTCGGGTTGCATGCTGAAGACGGTCCACGCGGCGAACAGCCGGGTCTGCCGGTCGTGATCGTAATTGAAGACCATCTGTTCGAGCCGCTTGCGGGTCTCGGGATTGCTCCGTTCAGCGAGGAGACGCTGGGCTGTCCCGCGGATGAAATCGTTGTGTTGACTCAGCCGTTCCAGCAGTTGTCCGTCGCTTTCGGATCCCATGTCGAATCCGGCGGGAGTGTGCGGAGTATTGTTGTAGCGGACACGATAAAGGCGGCCGTGTCCGCGATCGATTCCTTCGGGGTCGCGGTTGGCGTCCTGATAGCAGTGATATCGGTCGTACCAGTCGAGGATGTAGAGACACCCGTCGGGGCCGGTCTTCTGTACGACCGGCATGAACCAGACATCGTTGGCGGACAGAAAATCGGGCCGAGCGGTTCCGAAGTAGGTCGATCCATCTCGCTCCAGAGCGTCACTGTTGATGCAGTTGCCGTGGATATTCCCCATGTAGAGCTTCCCGCGATACTCTTCAGGGTAGGCGTCAGCGTCGTAGTAGTGGATTCCGCAATAGGCGGCGAGCTGGTGAGTGTGCTTGACGATCGAGTCGATCTTCCAGGTGTGCGGAGGGTAAGGGCCTCCCTGCCGGTGATAGTAACCCGACTCGGACAGATGCCAGAGATGATCGATCACGCACGCCGAGAGAAACGCCTCTCCGTTGTCGTTGAACGCGATCCCCCACGGATTACTGGTTCCCTCGGCGAAGAGTTGAAACTCTCGCGTACGGGGATGAATGCGAAACAGCGCGCAGGTGAATTCCCAGCTCGGCTGCCCCTGTTTGTAATTGGGATTTTCCTCGGCATAACTGACATTGCAGTAATTGAAGACGCCGTTCAGTCCGTACAGCCAGCCGTCGGGTCCCCAGGTGAGCGAGTTGGGAAGTTCGTGCGTATCGGTTCGTCCGAAGCCGGTCACGATTTTCTCGATCTTGTCGGCCTTGAGGTCTCCGTCGGTGTCCTGCATGAATAAGATGTCGGGAGAGTTCGCAACCCACACGCCTCCGTGTCCGACCGCGATCCCCGAGGGGATGTTCAGCCCTTCGGCAAAGACGGTGACCTTGTCGACTTTTCCGTCGCCATCGGTGTCTTCGAGCACTTTCACTCGGTCGCGGCCAGGACCCGGTTCTCTGCGCGGATACTCGAACGATTCAGTGATCCAGAAGCGTCCCTTCTCGTCGATCGCCATCCCCACCGGATTGATGACCTGCGGTTCGGAAGCGACCAGCTCAACACTGAACCCTGCGGGGACCGTCATCTTCGAGATGGCTTTCTGCGGCGAGAGCGGAGGACCGGGCGGCTTGTCCTGACGCCGGGGAATGAAGTCGTCCGCCGCACCGGCGGTGATCGAGAGGAGACAAAGTAGCGCGGAAAAGAGAAATCGCATCGGGAGTCACCTTTGTGGGGAGAACGGAAATACGCATCAATTCCATCGAGTTGTTTGAGCCGGGATTCGCATTCGAACGGTTCGTCAATTATCCTCACGGGAACCCCGCTGGATTGCAAGCAGAGAATCGATTGAAGAAATTCATGTCCCGACGAACCAGACAGGAAGCTCCCTGGAAGCCAACCAAGGCTCAACTGCAGGCGGCCGTTCGGAACCGCGTTCCGGATGTGATCGAGGAAGGACTCGACGTGCTGTTCGTGGGGATCAATCCGGGTTTGTATTCGGCGGCGATCCGGCACCATTTCGGGCATCCGGGAAACCGCTTCTGGCCGTCGCTCAAAGCGGGAGGGTTCACACCCGGCGACGTCACGCTCACGGCGTTCGACGATTGGCGGTTGCCGGAGTTCGGTCTGGGAATCACCAATCTCTGTCCCCGAGCGTCGGCCCGTGCCGATGAACTTACGTCGGAGGAACTTCAGCGGGGTGCCCGGACATTGCTGCGGAAGGTCAAAAAGTACCGTCCGCGATTCGTCACTTTTCTGGGGATTACCTCGTTTCGAACGGCCTTCGGAGTCCAGCGCGGCAAGGTCGGG
>DATKCB010000496.1:0-9695 GCA_035513495.1 Planctomycetaceae bacterium
GATCCGGAGTTGATGAAGTGGTCGGCGATGCCGGTGCCGGTCTGGTTGCGGTGGATGGCGGTGGTGGTGGCCTTTGGTTGCGGTTTGTTGTGGGTCTGGGCTGTGTCGCATCTGGGTCAGAATCTGACCGATACCGTCATTACCCGCGAGCAAGCCTCGCTCGTCACGACGGGACCGTATCGGAAAGTCCGGCATCCGTTTTACACGTCCGCCTTCGTGGGAATGCTCAGCGGCGGTCTGATCATGGCCAACTGGTTTGTTGTGCTCGTCGGGTCGATCGCCTGTTTCGCGTTTCTGATCCCCCGGACGCGAATCGAGGAACAGAAACTGATCGAGCGGTTCGGGGACGACTATCGGGAACTGATGCAGCGGACCGGGCGGTTTTTTCCGAGGATCGGGAAACAATAACGGGCCGCGCTGGGCGACCCGTGTTGTGCTTCACTCTCTTTAAGTACGACCCGTCAAGTTTACTCTCCGGCGTCGGCTTTCGCTTTGTCTTCTTGCGCTTTCGAAAGTTCGGGGTTCGGTTTGGCGTTGCCGTCGATGAGGCCGAGCGACCAGCGAATCCCCTGTTCGACCGATTCGAGGAACTTGGGGTTGGTCCAGGTTTCGGGGTTGTGGCCGAGGTTGGTGTAGAACATTCGCCCCTGTCCGTATTCTTTGGCCCACGCGACCGGCACGTGGTACGGCTTTTTGATCGAGCATTCGGCCATGTTGAGGCTCATCAGGACGCGGACTTTTTCCGGCTGCCAGTTTTTGTACTGGTAGATTTCGTCCTTGATCACGAACTGTTCTCCGAGCGGTTTCATCGCGGGGAAGGCGGTATCGTGGATGCTGATCGTGACGGTGTTGCCGGCGTTCCAGGGATGTCCGTTGAACGTGCCGCCGATGAAATCCCAGAACGGTTTGTAATTGTGGAAGGTATCGCTGGCCGAGTGGAAGCCGATGAATCCGTGCCCTTTCTGCTTCATCCAGTCGTTGAAGAAGTAATCGAGGTCGGCTTCTTTGATGGGGAGGTCGCCCGTCGTGTAGAACATCACGAGTTGATAGTTCTGCAGGTTTTCTTTGGTGAAGTCGGCTGCGCAGTCTTGGGAGCAGTGGACTTCGAGGTTCCCCATTTTCTGTCCGAGCTGCACCATCGCAATTTCGGCGGGGGCGAGTTCCTGCTGTTGCCGATTGACCGAACCGTGTACGAAGCCTTTGCTTTGCGTAATCATCAGAGCTTTGATTTTTTCTTCGGCATTCGCGTTCGAGGACAGGCCGAGTCCAATGATCGCGGCCAGGCAGATTGTCATCCATCGTCGTCGTTTCACAGTGTTCTCCTCAGAGCTAGAAATCGGTTGTTGTTGATCGGTAATTCTCATGTTTGGAATCTTGTTCGTATCCGCAAATCTGGAGCGGGGGATTTCTGGTGGGAAAAGTTCGAAATGTGTGAAAAGTATAGAAAAGTTGAATGCTCGTGTACCTTTGCGATGCTTCGACTTTTCCTACATTTTGAACTTTTCACACTTTTCCTACTCCGCGCTGTGACTACTCCGCTTTCTCGAAACCGGCCTTGAGAAGATCTTTGTAGCCTTGTTTGAGCGGACGGACGTCGTAACCATGCTCGCTGAGAATTTCTGCCGCCGGGAGGACTCGGACTCCCGCCGCGCAGTGTAAATAGACGATTTTTTTCTTGTTGAGGACTTTCTCAAGCTGTTCTTTCTTGGGGTTTTTGGACAGAGTGCTCAACGGGAGCAGTTTGGCCTCTTTGAGATGTCCCGACTTCCACTCGGATTCCTCGCGGACGTCGATCAATTGAGCCTTCTCGGCTTTCAGGTTCTGTTTGACAGTTTCGGGGGTATCCTTGGTGTGATCGGCGGCGATCGCGGGAGTCACACAGAGGATCACGAGCAGCGAATAGAACGGTTTCATCGGGATTCCTTTCGTCGAGGGATACGACACGATTTCTTCGAGACATTATTTTGAAGCGAGATCAATTCCATGGTAAGCGTGAACCTCGCAGGAAGCAAACATTGTCCATGACCTCTGAACTTTCACACCTGCTGACCGACCTGCTTCCCGAGAGTCTGCTCCTGTCGGAAGACCAGATTTCGCTCTGCGCCCGGCATCTCGAACGGGTGCTGGAAACCAATCAGAAGTTCAATCTGACCCGGATCACTGAGCCGCGCGAGGCGGTGCTCAAGCACGTCCTCGACAGTCTGCTGCCTGCTGCGTTGTATTCCGAAGCGAAGTCGATTCTCGATCTCGGATCGGGCGCGGGATATCCGGGGATCCCGCTGGCGATCCTGTTTCCCGAGATGGATGTCATGCTGGTCGAATCGACTCAGAAGAAAGCCCGGTTTCTGCAGCAGGTGGTGCAAGAACTTCAGCTCAAAAACGTCCGTGTCGAGCCGAAGCGGGGAGAGGCGGTGTTGAAATCGCTCCCTCCGAACCGGATCGACATTCTGACGGCCCGGGCGGTGGGATCGATCGAGAAGCTGCTCGACGTGCTGCGGCCGGTCAAAAACCGCTTCGGAAAACTGTTGTTATTCAAAGGACAGAAAGCCGCCGAAGAAATCGCAGACGCCGAAGAGGTCGCCCGGCAACTCAAACTCGACGGAGAGATCGTCTTCACGTACGAACTGCCCGACGAGATGGGGCGGCATTGCGTGGTCGAGTATCGGCACCGGCGAAAAGAAAAAGTTGAAGAGTGAAAAAGTGGAAGGTCGAAGGTAAGCAGGTTAGGATGACCGGGGCTGATCACCGCTCACTTATTCCAACAGATCGTTCACTCCAATGAATGAAAAGTCCGAAAGTATTGATAAATCCACCCACTACGACCGGTTGATTCAAATTGCCTGCGATGCGGTCCAGAAGGCGCAGCAGGAGAGTCGGCGGATGGGGGTCCCGAACGTCTATTCGATCAACGGCAAGCTGCTTTATGAATGGCCGAATGGGGAGTTACGGCTTGCACCTCCGCCTGTGAAGGGGGAGTGAGCACCTCAGTCTGACTGTTTTCGCTTGTTCGGGCTCTGCTACCATCTGCTGTTGCCGGGCTTTGATTCCGTACCATGGATCGCAGGGAACGCAATACGGATTCACGTATTTCGACAGGTCGCGCATCGCGATCACCGTGCAGCCTTCGGATTTCAGAAACCGCATGTAGATTTCGAAATTCTCCTCGGGCGTGTGGACCCAGGGATGTTCGATCTCGGGGACTCCGTGAAACTGCAGCACGACGAATTTTCCCGGTTCCCATTTCGCAACCGCTTCGACGACGTTGTCGAGTTTCCAGTTTGGACGGGCGTCGCCGGTGGTGGGGATCAGCAGCGGATGATCGAAGCCCGGTTCATACACCGGGCCGCGTCCGGCTTCGTAGGAGAATTCGGGTTGGGTTCCTCGCCGAGCGAACAGGATGCCGTGCTCTCGGAGGATCGGTAACGCTTCGGCGGAAATCGCATTGCCGGGCCACGCGAACGACGTGGGCTTCGGGATTCCGTACGCCTGGCACTGCTCCTCGATTCCCCGGAGTTGTTCGTCGAGTCTGGTCCAGGTTTTGTCGGTGATTCCCAGGTGATCCCGTGTGTGGTTGCCGATCTCGAATCCTTCGTCGTGCAGTTGTTTGATCTCTTCCCATGTCATGTAAGCCTCTTTGTTCGTTTTGAACGTGAATCCCTCGGTAATGAAAAAGGTGGCACCGAATCCGTACTCTTTCAGAATCGGCCGCGCGACCGTAAAGTGCGACTTGACGGAATCGTCGAACGTCAGGACGACGATCGGTTTTTGAGCGGGTTGACACGGAGTCTGGGCCGAAGCGAGGCTGTGGAACAACCCGATGACGAACAGGAAGACATACGACAAGGTGCGGGGCATGTTGATTTTTCTATGAAGTTGCGGAATGAAATTCTGGGAATATCATAACCCGGTCCTCCAGCCGGGGTCACGTACTTTCAGTGATCGAAAACTCAACGAAAGAAATCGCCGTGATTAAAACATCGGAACCACTTCGCACCGCGGTCGTGACGGGGGGAGAGTCGGGGATCGGACGGGCGACGGCCTTGCTGCTGGCGAATCGGGATTGTCGCGTGTTTGTCGGTGACGTCAAACGACATTCCGAAAACGACGAGCCGTTTGAAGCAGCGAATATCTCACGCCAGCAGTGCGACGTCCGGCGCGAAATGGATCTTCAGAATCTGATCGACGAAGCGGTCGAATTGACCGGGCGGATGGATATTCTCGTTAACAACGCGGGCGTCGGGATGGTCAGGCAGATCGTCGATGTAACCGAGGAAGACTGGGACTTCTGCATCGACATCAATCTGAAAGGACCGTTCTTCGGCTGCAAGCACGCGATCCGGCACATGCTGGCTCTCGGCGGCGGAGCGATCGTCAACATCGCCAGCAATGCGGGCCTGTTGCCCCGGGCGCACGATCCGGTCTACTCGACCAGCAAACAGGCCCTCGTCGGAATGACGAGAAGTCTGGCGCTGTGTCACGCGAAGGATCGCATCCGGATCAACGCGGTCTGTCCCGGACCGGTCGGCGATACGCGGATGATGAACGATGACATCGAGGCCGCCGACGATCCGGAAGCGTTCACACAAAGCGTGATCTCCGCTAGTCCCGGTGCCCGTGCCTGGGACCGGATGATCTCACCGGAGGAAATCGCCGAGGCGGTGTGGTATCTGTGCAGCGACGCGGCCACGATGGTGACGGGGACAATGCTCGCGATCGATGGTGGGAAATCGCTGGGAGTGGCTCTGAAACTCGACTGATTGAAAATCGAGAGGATTATGGAGAGCTGAACCTCGTCTAATTACGTTAGATCAGGGGTCGGCTCGCAAGCTCTAAAAATGTGACGTTTCGAATCAACATGGAAAGGAGATCGCTGATGCGTACCAACAGATCATCTCTGAAGAACCAACTGCTCGGTGGACTCGCGGTTGTCTGCGCGGGGCTGACTTTCGTATCGATCGGCTGCGAGAAACAGGAGGAGAAGATTCTCGATGTCAAAGCGCCCGGAGTCGATGTCGAGGTCAAAAAATCGGAAGATGGAGTAAACATTGATTTCGAGAAGAACGCGACGGAGAAGCAAGAGACGGAGAATTGAGCCGTCCACGTTCGACGCGAGCCGGTCGTTTCTGACGAATATTCAATTTTTTCTGAGGAACTGCAGTTCCTTCGTTACTCACCTGGACGGGCTGAAAGCCCGTCCTACATAACTGAACAAGAATGATTATCCGATGAAAGGTCTCACCGAACACAAAATACATGCACCGGATCGGAGTGTTCGTGACCGCAGTCTTTGAAGATGTGGCCTGTACCGTCTGCGGATGCGTCTGCGACGATCTGCAACTGACGGTCGACGGAAATCGGATCACCCGCGCGGTGGGAGCGTGCCGCCTGTCGGAGGATTGGTTTCTCGAACAGGAGTCGAATCACCCTCACGTGGCCGCAGTCGGGGGCGCGCCGTGCGATCTCTCGGCGGCCATCGACGAGGCGGCGGCGATTCTCAACCGGTCTCGTTCACCGCTGGTGTACGGTCTCTCCCGCAGCAGCACTGCGGGACAACGCGAAGCGGTTCGTCTGGCCGATGCGCTCGGTGCGAACATCGATACGACCGCTTCGCTCTGTCACGCCCCGTCGATCATGGCGATTCAATCGGTCGGCGAGTCAACCTGTTCCCTGGGGGAAATCCGCAACCGCGCCGACCTGGTCTTGTTCTGGGGCGTCGATCCGGCGCGAAGCCATCCGCGACATTTCGAACGCTACTCGGTCGATCCTGCGGGAGAGTTCGTTCCGGGAGGACGAGCCGATCGGACGGTGGTCGTGATCGACGTCGAGCCGACCGAAAGTTCCGCACTGGCCGATCGCTTTCTGCAGATCGAGCCGGGCCGCGATTTCGAAGCAATCTGGGCCTTGCGGGCGATGATTCGAGGTCTTCCGGTCGATGCGTCAGCTTCGCTGGGGATATCGCTCGAGGCGCTCCGCGATCTGGCAGAGCGGATGAAAAGCTGCCGCTGCGGAGTGGTGTTCTTCGGACTGGGTCTCTCCCGCAAGGGTCTCGGCCATCTCAACGTCGAAGCGCTGCTGCGGCTGGTGGCGGATCTCAACGATCACACGCGTTTTCACGCGCGGCGAATGCGTATTCCCGGAGACGTGACAGGGGCCGATACCGTCTTGTGCTGGCAGACCGGATATCCGTTCAGCGTCAATTTGAGCCGGGGGTATCCGCGATATAATCCGGGCGAGTTTTCCGCCAACGAACTGCTCGAACGAAAAGAGGTCGATGCGTGCCTGCTCGTGGGAAGCGAGGGGATCGAGAAGATGTCCGCGCGCGCCGTGGCACACCTGCGAACCATTCCGACGATTGTCCTGGATCATCCTACAGTTCAGACGCCGATCGCTGCGACGGTTCGGTTCACCACGGGAGTTTACGGAATTCATCTTCCTGGAACGGCGTATCGGATGGATGAAGTTCCGATTCCCTTGAAGCAGGTTTTGACGACCGACTATCCGAGCGATGCCGAAGTACTCAGTCAGATTCGCGTCCGCTCAGGTCGATGATCGAGGCTCCGGTATCGTCTATCGCAACTCGGCTGCGCAGTGTTCGCAGGTGGGGCGATTGGCGGGGGTCTCTTTTCCGCAAGACGGACAAGTGAGATTCGCATGGCCTGCGCTGATGGATCCCAGTCCCGAGAACATCCTCAGAACACCTGCGACGATCACGATCGCAAGCACACCCAGAATCGCGATTCCAATAATAGACATATTCCTTCCTTCCTCGTTGGCGGGACGCAAACGCTTGACAACCTTGACCACGTAGAATTTGTTTCGGACAATACAATGGTACTCCCACGAGACGGACAGAGTACAGAATTACTCAATCTGCTGTCGCTGGACAGAGCCGAGTGTGTGATTGGGTCAGAAAGGATTGAGGGATCGGAGGTCATTCCCCGCAGGTTAAAAACCTGCGCCACGAAATCTTGCCGATCACGATCCTACCCGTCGGGCCTCGTACTGCCGATGCTTCCGCCCACCGCGGACGACTTCGAGCGGGGGGCGTTGTTCGAACAGCGTTGCGACGCGTTCGGCGCGGGCGGGGTCGATGTCGCCGGTGTGGACGTGGAGCAGGTAGCGGAGAGTCAGCGGGTTCTGCTTCGTGATCTCGATCGGGTGCTTCATGCAGGGCGAGGCGCCCATCCAGCCGTCTTCGCGGACGTGCCAATGGACCGGGTGCTCGGGGTTGGTGGGGGAATTGAAATACGTGATCCCCTCGAACGGTTTTTCCGCTTTGTCGCTGGGGGCGGGGACGGGGACGGGGCCGCTGTAATCGACCCAGCGGGCCGGTTGTTCGAAGATGTTCGGTTCTCCTTTGGCTCCCTCGCTGCTGGTGAGTTGGCCTCCACCGAAGTGATGCGAGATGTTTTTCGCGACCCGGACAGCGAAGAAACCGAAGTTCGTCTGCTGGAATTCGAGCGACTGCGATTTCGGTGTGAATGTTGCCTGGACTTCCAGTAACAGTTCATCGGTCTCGTACGGCGCGAGGGAGACGATCAAGGTCTGTTCGAGCAGTTCCGCCGGGTCGTGTCCGTCGTACCAGCGGAGCTGCGAACCCATCAGGCATTCGTCGTTTCCGTCTTCGTAGGCGTACCACATCGTCTGGCGGATGCGGGCCGGCGTGTTTTCGCCCCAGAAATCGATCCCCAGCACCTTGTTGTGCGCGAACCAGACCGACTTGTGATGATCGTGATTCGATGCACCGGGATGCCCCATCCGGGTGAGCGATGTCCCGCTCGGGCCGATCAGCGGATAGAAGAACGGCCGGGTGTACTGAGATCCGTAATGCCAGCGCATCCGCTCGCGGCCGTCGATCTGAAATGCGATCTCGTAGTTCGATTCGGGGATGATCTGGCAACGGACGAAGGGGTTCTCGGGCATATTTTTTAACCACGAAAGAAGCGAAGGACACGAAAAGTTTGTCAGGCGATCTCGAAGCCGGAGCGTTGTTCTCGCTTGAGATAGCTGTTGGCTTCGGAGTCGTCTTTGAATTGTTCCTGGTCGGGATCCCATTCGAGTTTTCTTCCGAGCCGCATTGCAATGTTGCCGAGGTGGCAGACGCTGACCGAGCGGTGCTGGCATTCGACGTTCGACAGCGTGACGTTGCGGGTCTCGATGCAATCGAAGAAGTTCCCCATGTGGTTCGTGATCGCGTCGAGTTTGCCCATCCGTTCGGGGCGGGAGAGGTTGTCGTGTTCGTACAGCGCGAACTTCTCGCGGGGGAGCGGGTTCTTCGCGAGTTCGTCCACAGGGGTTCCGGCGATGGTTCCGCGATTGACGAAGATCCGTCCCTGGTCCCCTTCGAACAGGATTCCGTTGCGTCCGTGATCGAGGACTTCCAGTGTGACTCCGTCGGAGTAGGTGTACTTGGCGTAGAAATCGAGAGCCACGTTGAAGCCGTCGGAGACATCGGGGTATTTCGCAGTTCCTTCGATCTGGACAGGCCCTGAGTTTTGAAAGCCGGTCCCCCAATGGGCGATGTCCAAGTGATGCGCTCCCCAGTCGGTCATCTGTCCGCCCGAGTATTCGTACCACCAGCGGAACGTATAGTGGCAGCGTTCGGGGATGTAGGGGACGTCGGGGGTCTGTCCCTGCCAGAGGTCCCAATTGATGTGCGCGGGAGGTTCTTTGACGGCGAACGGTCCGCCGGTCTGATTCTTGCCGAGGACGACGGTCACCTTCTGGAGTTTCCCGATGCGTCCCTGATGGACCAGCTCGACGGCGAGCCGAAAGCGATGATCGCTGCGCTGCCACGAACCGACCTGGACCACGCGTTTAGAATCCTCGACGACGCGCGTGAGGAACTTGCCTTCGTCGATGGTGAGCGTGAGCGGCTTTTCGCAGTAGACGTCTTTTCCGGCGCGGCAGGCGTCGGTCAGCATCTTGGTGTGCCAGTGGTCGGGGGTGCCGATCGTGACGACGTCGAGATCGGCTTGGGCGAGCATCTCGCGGTAATCTTCGTAGATTTTAGGCGTGCTGCCGAAACTGGCGCGGGCCTGTTCGCGCACGTGGCGGTCGATGTCGGCGATCGCGGCGATGTCGGCGAACTGTTCGGCCTGTTTGGCGATGACCGTCCCCTGATAGCGCATCCCGATCGAGCCGACGCGGAGCCGTTCGATTTTCGCGCGCGGTTTCTGGGCGGTCTCCTGGGCATTGGCAGCGTAGGGGAGCGTGCCGGCAGCCAGCGCCGCGAGAGAAACATTGAGAAAATCGCGGCGATTTGGCTGAATCCGGGAATTATTTGGAATGTTTGTCATGCGAAACGCCTCTTATCGCGTGAGGATGAGATTTCATCCGTGACATCGGGAAATCGTCTGCGTCGCTTATCGTAGCGAGACACCGCGATGATTTCACAAGGATCCTGATTCAGATTCTGAAAAACTCGAAAGTTCCCCGCTTGCGATGGACAAATGGCGGCGATAGTCTGAACGCAGGCTGGATCAGACATTAAACTCCGGGAGACACGACATGAAAACCGCATTTCACTGGTTGTTGGCATTGGCTTTTCTGGCAACCGGTTGCGCCAAAGATGAAAAGACAGGAACCGACGCGCCTCCCGCGAACGACGGTTCCGCAACTCCGCAACACAATGGACCGCAGCATGACGGACCGGAAACGCCGACATCCGGAACCACGACGTCGGAAACCCCCTC